>JAGCPJ010000024.1 GCA_017965765.1 Bacteroidales bacterium | reverse complement strand
GTTAAGTCATACTTCCAAATCCTCTATGATACACTTATCGGGTATGAAATCCCTGCGTTCAGGAAAGAAATCAAGCGAAAGGTTGTCCAAGCTCCAAAGTTTTATTATTTTGATGTCGGGCTTGCCAACTACCTGATGGGTCGTCACTCTTTGAAACGTGGCACCGATGACTACGGACATGCTTTCGAACACTATGTGATGCAGGAAATCATCGCTTACAAAGGATACAACGACAAAAGAGACACCATTTCCTATTGGCATACCTACGACCAAAAAGAAGTGGATGCCGTTATCGGCGATGCCAAAGTGGCCGTTGAGATCAAATCGGTAGAACATGTGGTGACCAAGCACAAAAAGGGCCTCAACGCCTTTGGGGAGGAACATCCTGACTGCCGGTTGATTCTCGTGTCGCTTGATCCGATCACGCGCAAATCAGGAGATACAGAGCTGATATATGTCTTGGATTTCCTGAAAATGCTTTGGAATGGCGAAATATTCTAAATAATCTTAATAATAACTATCATGAAAAAAACATTTTCCCTAATGACCTTGGCAATGCTGCTGCTCATAACCTTTTCAGCCGCTGCCCAAGAAAAGAAATTCTTCACGCCGGCAGATGCCTCCTATAACAACAGGAGCCTCTATGCCCAGCGTCCTTCCCAACTGAAATGGGTCGGCGAACAGGATATCCTGATGAAAGCTGACGGGCAACGAATCGTTACTATGACCCCAGGCAACAAGAAAGAGGCGACCTTCCTGACCCTTGACGAATTGAATGGCTACGCCAATACCGCTGGCATCGACAGCCTGCGCCGTCTGCCACAACTCACCTGGCTCAACGATCGCGAAGGCTATTTTTACACCATGGGCAAGAATGGTATCGCCTTGACTCGTTTCGACCTGAAGAAGAAAACGATGAAACAAGTGACTACCGTACCTCAAGGGTCTGAAAACCAGACGATCTGCGAAAAGACCATGCGTATCGCCTATACCATCGACAATAACCTCTATGTGGCTGATGGTGACCAACAGATCCAAATCACCGACAATCCCGAAGGCGTGGTGGCCGGTCAAAGCGTGCACCGCAACGAGTTCGCCATCAACGGCGGCATCTTCTGGTCCCCCGATGGCTCGCAGCTGGCCTACTATTCCATGGACGAAAGCATGGTGACCGACTATCCCTTGGTCGATATCACCGAGCGTGTCGCCACCGCCAAGCCGATCAAATACCCCATGGCTGGCATGACTTCCCATCAGGTCACCCTGCATGTCTATGACATGGCCTCAGGCAAGGATCTCACCATCAAGACGGGCGAACCCGTGGAGCAGTACCTCACCGCCATCACCTGGAATCCCGACAACAAACGGATTTATATCGGCGTGCTGAACCGCGAGCAAAACCATCTGAAGTTCAATGAATACAGTGCTGTTACGGGCGATTTCATCCAGACGGTCTTTGAAGAGACGGACGAGCAATGGGTGGAACCCCAAGGCCCCGCTTACTTCGTTCCTAACAACACCGACCAATTCATCTGGAGATCGTTGCGCGACGGCTACTACCACCTTTATCTCTATACCATCAGCAAACATCAGGTGAAGCAACTCACCCAAGGCGATTTCGTCATCACTGATTTCGACGGCTTCTCCAAAGACGGTCAGAACATCTATTACCGTTCCACCGAGGTCAGCCCCTTGGAACGCCACTGCTACATGATGAACATCAAGAGCGGCAAGGTGACCAAACTTACCAAGGAACATGGCACACACAGCGTGACGCCTTCCAAGAGCGGTAAGTATTTCATCGATGTTTACAGCAGCACCGACGTGCCGCTCAACATCGACCTGATGGACAAAAACGGCAAGTTCGTGCGCCGGCTGCATGAGGCGGAGAACCCGCTGAAGGACTACAACATCGGCGAGACCACCATTGGCACCGTGGAGGCCGAAGACGGCCAGACGCTCTACACCCGTCTCATCAAGCCTTACAACTTCGACTCCTCGAAGAAATACCCCGTCATCGTCTATGTGTATGGCGGTCCCCATGCCCAGCTGATCACAGACTCGTGGACAGCCGGTGCCGGTATCTATCTGAATTATCTGGCTCAGGAAGGTTTCCTCGTGTTCTCTCTTGACAACCGCGGCTCTGAAGCCCGTGGCGAGGCCTTTGAACAATGCATCCACCGCCAGTGCGGACAGCTGGAGATGCGCGACCAGCTGACGGGTATTGAGTGGCTCAAGACCTTGCCTTACGTCGATGCTGAGCGTATCGGCAGCGACGGTTGGAGCTATGGTGGTTTCATGTCCACCTCGCTGAAGGTCAACCACCCCGAAGTGTTCAAGGTGAGCGTGGCCGGTGGTCCAGTGCTCGACTGGAAATACTACGAGATCATGTACGGCGAGCGTTACATGGATATGCCACAGGAGAACCCCGAAGGCTATGAACTCACCAGCCTGGAGAACAAGACCGACAAGTTAGAGGGCAAGCTTTTGATGATCCATTGCACCACCGACCCTGTGGTGATGTGGCAGCACAGCCTGGTCTTTGTGGAGAATTGCATCCACAATGGCAAACTGCTCGATTACTTCGTATATCCGGGTCACGACCACAATGTCTATGGCATGGATCGTGCGCACCTGATCATGAAGATCACGCAATATTTTAAAGACAATCTTTAATTGACTTCCTGAAGTCTAGCCTTAAGGCTTTTCTGGATGCCGTTGGAGGAGTAAGTGGCTCCGCTGACGGCATCCACTTCTTTATTCAGGGCCTCTTCAACGGTGAGGCCGTTCCATGACTCCAGGAAGCCGGCGTTGATGACGCGGTTGAGGAAGCTGGGCGTCTCGTTGTTGTTGAGCACACGCACCTCAAGGATCTTGCCGTCTTTGTCGAGGGCAATCTGCAAGGGCGTCGGGCCGTTGAAGCCTTTGATGTTGTCTGAATATGGCGAGGAGAGCAATACGGTTCCGATGATCTTGCCCCTTTTGTTCTTCACAGCGTAGGTGGCAGTATCCGTCAATTCAACGTAAACGGCCTTCGGGAAAACGTTCTGAAGCTCCGTCAAGGTTTCGATGGGCAAGTCTTTCTCTGTGGGAGTGTAGCCGCGTTGGGAGAACAAATAGCCGTGTAGGCCGATGAACAACCCTGCGATAGCAAGGACGATCACGGTAAGATATTTCTGTGTTTTTTTCATGGCGTTGAAATTTGATACAAAAATAGTTTTTTTTATTTTTGTGGATTCAAAAAATCAATGACATGTTAATCATCGGTATCGCTGGCGGTTCAGGTTCGGGCAAGACCACCGTCGTCAAAGAGCTGGTAAAGCAATTGCCAAACAATTCAGTATCAGTTATTTCCCAAGATGCTTATTATTATGACAACGGACACCTCTCTCCAGAAGAGAAGTTGCATATCAATTTCGACCATCCCGATGCCATTGAGTGGCCTTTGATGATTGAGCATCTCGACCGTTTGAAGAAAGGGGAGACCATCCCGATGCCGATTTACACTTACGTCACCTGTGCCCGTTCGGAGGAGGTGGTGCATGTGGAGCCCACCGAGGTGATCATCGTGGAAGGCATCTTGGTGCTCAACAACCCGGAGCTTCGTAAACGTATGGATATTAAGGTGTTTGTGGATACCGACAGCGATGAGCGCCTGATGCGTATCATCCATCGCGACATTGCCGAGCGTGGCCGTACCTGGGAGGCGGTGTTGCGTCACTACCAGACCTTCGTGAAGCCGATGCACTTGCAGTTCATTGAGCCCACGAAGCGTTATGCCGACATCATCCTGCCGCAAGGCTCCAGCCCCGTGGTGGTGGACATCCTGGCCTCGCGTATCAAGATGAACCTTGGAAAATAGTTAAGGTCAACTTCTTAGAAGAAGCTTTTCCCTTCCTCTGTCAAGTAGGGTTCCATTTCGCTGTAGGGGAGACCGCAATTCGGTTGGCCGGTGCAGCGGTCTGCGATTTCGTGTTCGCTGTAGCCGAAATAGATTAAATCGTTGAGGATCCAAGGCTCGTCATATTGAGGTAGGAAGAACACATAGTCTTCTGAATCCGTGGGGTCGAAGAACAGCAGTTCCATCAGGTCTTCTGGGGTCCAATCCTTGAAATACTGTTCAAACAGTCCAGCCATCACCAGTTGTTTCAGGTCCTCATCCACCAGGATCATCTGGCGGGTGAAGCGGGTACCTGTGCTGCTGTCGAAGGTGACGTAGGTGTACTCTTGGTTAGCCCTCGGACTTCCTGCCGACTCAAAGAACTGGCTAAAGCGGTAGGTGACATAGCGGTCGTTGGCTTCCATCAATTTCATGGAGTAGGAGAGTTCGTACCCTTCCGCACCTTCATCGCCCTCGAAATCCAGTGACCGGTCCCGGTAGTGGCTCATCATAGCTTTTACGTCGCTTGGGTTGCCGTCGAAATCGCTTCCTATCTGTGAGGCTAGCCAATAGCAGATGCTGTCGCGGAGTGCCTCGTTGTCGGTCACAGGGATGTCGATGTCGCATTCGAAGGTGATCATGTTATCGGGATGCTCTTCTCCGTCTTCTATCGTGGACCTGCTGTCTTGGAGGGTGTAGTTTTCTACGGTAAAGCGCACATTTTCTTCTTCTTCGATGAAGTCTTCTTGCGAGTAATCTTCGATGACAGATTCGGTAGTTGACTCTGTAATCGTCTCAGTATCAACTTTTTGAATTTGTTTTGCCGGTTTATTGCCGCAGCCAACGAGCATTGCGATGGCGGCAAGGAGGAGGAGTGATTTTTTCATGGTGATGACTTTGAAAACAGGAAGCAAAGGTAGTAAAAACTTCTTTTAAAGATCAATATTGACCACTTTCACTTTGCTACTGGAGAGATTGCCTTCTTGATCCACTTGGATTTGTACGGGGATTTTTCCTTGCAGTTCTTCCACATGGCTGATGATACCCACATGGCGGCCTGACTTGTTATGAAGCGAACGCAGCGTGTTGATGGCGTTCTGTAAGGGTTCACCGCTCAATGTACCAAAGCCCTCGTCGATGAATAGGGTATCCACTGCCAGTTTCTGTCCTATGTCGCTGAGTGCGAGTGCTAACGACAACGAAACGAGGAAGCTTTCTCCACCGGAGATGGTGCTTGCCGCTCGGCTGACATAGCCTTGATAGGCATCCTCGAGCGAGATGACGAAGGTGCCTGGCTCCACTTTCAAGGTGTATCGATCCGTCAACGTCTTCATGTAGTGGTTGGCCGAATGGATCAGACTGTTCAGCACATAACTCTGGGCGATTTTACGGAACTTGTTGCCCGTAGCGTCGCCAAGA
Organism: Bacteroidales bacterium; assembly: GCA_017965765.1. Lineage (GTDB taxonomy): Bacteria > Bacteroidota > Bacteroidia > Bacteroidales > F082 > Limimorpha. Next base: position 5,754 of record JAGCPJ010000024.1, on the reverse strand, counting down.
AGCTGGTTCATGCGCGACCATTTTTGATAGATGGCTTGTTGCTTCTCGGCTTCTTCTTTCAGATGTCCAATTTGTTTTTTGTTTTCTTCATCCGTTTTCAGTTCTTGGTTGATGGCTCCTATCTTTTGGGAGATGTCTGACATTGTTTGATCATTCACCTTGATGCGGGCATTCAGTGACTCAACGGTATCTTCTTCTTTCAGCTCGGGCTTTGACAGGTTGTGTGCGTCAAGTCGCTTGTCCGCGTCCTCTTTCAGTGTTTTTTGGGCGAGCACCTTGTTCTTGTCAGCTTCCAGCAAGGTTTGGGTATTGATGATTTCTTGTGATGGGTGGGCGTTCAAGGCGTTCAGTTGCTCTAGGTTAAGGTCGGGATGAATGCCCAGGAAGTGTTCCAATTGTTGTTTGTTGGCGTTGAGGGTCTCCTCCGCTTGTTTCAGTTGTACTTGTTCCGTGGTTTTCTTGACTTCTTCGGTGACGGCCATTATGCCTTTGCATTCATTGATGTCTTGTTGTGCTTTCTGAGCAACCGTATTCAATTGTTTCAAGTTCTGGTTCGCCTTGTCGAGGGCCGTTCTTTGTGCCTTGATGGCATCTTCGGCTTTGGCTCCTTCAGCGATTTTGGCTTCAAGGTCTTGAAGTTTGGTATGCGTGTCGGTTTTCAGTGTGGCAAGCTTTTCGGGGGTGCTTTCATCGATGATTTCAATCCCGCAAGCCTTGCAGGCATCGATGACTTTTTGTTTGGCAATCCTGACGGAATCGTCCTTGTCGAAGGCCTCTTTAGCTGTCTTATATGATCCTTGTGCTGCCTTGATTTCAGCGTCCAGCTTGTTTTTCTTATTCACCAGCTCTTGGTGGGATGCTTCGGCCTCCTTGAAAGCTTTTTCCAGGCCGCCGACGAGTTGGGCCAATTCTTCCTCGTGGGGTAGTTCGCTTTTGATTTCCTGTCGGCAGACGGGGCAGCGGTCGCCGATGTGCAGCTTCTGACGCAAAGTCTGGGCGAACTTGTCGATGGTGTCGCGCTGATTGTCGAGGGTCGCTTTGCGGTCGTCCATTACCACTTTTGCGTCGTGGATCAGCGGTTCCATCGCAGCGCTTTCTTTCTGTTTCTTTTCTATTTCGGCAACGGTTTCTTCAAGGTTCTTTTCGGTCTGGGCTTTACGTTCTTTTTCTTTGGCGTGTATATCGATTCGTTCGTAGGTGATGTCAATGTTGCGTTGTAGTTCCTTGGCGTTGTCGCGTGTTTTTCTCAGGTCGGGCAAATGAAGCGCGTCGAGTGCTGTTTCTTGGGATTGAAGCGTGGCTGTTTGTTGTTCGAGGGCAGTTTGTGCTTCGTTAACCTCTCTCTGTGCCTTTTCGAAAGCAGGTTGCAATGTCTCTGAGAGTCTCTTGCCTTCGTTGTCGATGGTGTTGCGGCATTCTTCGATCTTCCTTTTTCCCTCGGTGATTGTTTTTTCGGCTTCTTTCATCGCACCTAGCCAGTTGCGGGCTTCAATGGTGGCGTTCCATTGGTGGACCAGTGCTTCCTTTTTCTTGAAGTCCTCACTTTCGACTACGGCTTGGGCTTGTTGGAGCGCCAAGGATGCCTCTGCGACTCCTTTGGCCAGTTCCTCTGCTGTCTTGATCCATTGCAGTTTTGCCTTATCGGTTTCGCCTGCTTTCTTTACTTGGTCCAAGGATGTTTCGTATGTGGCGATCTCTTCCTTTTTGGCTGCAATGTCTTCGTCGGTCAAGGTGTGCATGCCAGCGATCTTTTGTTGGGCTTGTTCCCATTCTGTTTTCTTTTGCCCGGTCACTTCGAAGATTTTCTTGCCGATCTTCGAGTAGATGTCCACTCCGGTGATTTTCTCCAGAATGACCGCCTTGTCTTCATCCTTGCTGTTCAGGAAACGGGTAAACTCGCCTTGGGCCAGGAGGGTGGTGCGGCAGAACTGGCCGAAATCCAGGCCGATGGCAGTCTGGATCTCATCTTTGATTTCGTTGTCTTTGATGAGGACAACATCCGCATCGAGGTTTGTCAACTGCCAGGTTTTGCTTTGGATGTTTCCGTTCACTTTTTTTCTGGCTCTGGCCACTGCCCATTTGGCTTCATAGTGTACACCATTGCTACCTGTGAAGGTGAGCGACACGAAAGCCTCGCCGGTATTTCTGCGCATCAGTTGGCGTGGGTCTTTGATGGTGATGTCAGCCTCTCCGTCTTTGGTGCCGCCCTGCATCTGTGTTTCAGCCAACCTTGGGGTGTTGGCAAACAGTGCCAGGCAGATGGCGTCGAGGATGGTTGACTTTCCCGAACCTGTCTTACCTGTAATCAAGAACACTTCGCTATCGGCCAGCGGTTGTGCTTCAAAATCAATGGTGGCATCCTCAATCGATGCGATATTATGTATGGTCAGTTGTTGCAGTTTCATGGATTTGCTCCTTATATTAGTTGTTTCGGGCGTCGTTTTCCACCATATTCAGGACCTCATTGAACAGTTCGGTCATTTCCTCGTCGAAGTTGGTGCCTTCGTAGGCTGCATATTGCTTGGCGATCTCAATGGGTTTCTCTGCTTGGAATTCTTGCACGGTTAACCCTTGGGCTTCGGTCTGGTTGCCGTCTTTCTTTTTGAAATTGAACGTGCAGAAACGACATTGTTTTCCTTCGGCCAGTTTTGCCGCTTCAGCGGAAGCTTCTACGGGTAGGAAATCCTCGATTTCCAGATTTAACCTGATATAGGAAGGGTCGTTATCAGGATATTCTTCCAATAGTTTTTTGGTTGTTTCCCATGGCGCGAATCCTTCTTCGGGTAGGGTGACCAGGGGGTGTGGATTATGGATTTCGATTGCTGTCACGGTTGGAATGGCGCCGTGCTTGTCGATTTCAACGATGCTGATGGAATGGCTGAAGTTTTCGTCGAAGCTGATAGGCAGAGGGGTGCCGGAGTATCGTGCGTAGTGTTTGTCGGGATCAACAAACTGTCCATGGTGAATATGGCCCAGGGCCAAGTAGTCATAGCCTTCGCCCAGCTGTTCCAGTTGGATTGCGTCGATGCCTCCCACGGTTAGTTCCGTTGCCTGTTCATGGCCTTTATAGGCACAGCCTTTCACCGTGGTGTGGGCGGTCATCACCACGGGCAACACTTCGGTATTTCTTTCCGCTGTCTTGTCGAGCAATTGTTGGAAGAATCCTTCCGGGAGCGTTTGCTCGTTCACATGGGGGATGGCAATGATGAAGCCTTTTCCGGGGATTTCGATGATATGTTCCTCCAGGTGCTCTTTCTTCAGTTGTCCGATGGCATAGACGTTCAAAGCCCGCCATGGTTTTTGGAAAATCACGTGTTTTGTGGGGCTGTCGTGGTTGCCTGCGGTCATCACGATGAACATCTTGGGATTCGCCTCGTGTATTTTCATAAGGGCGTCCGACAGCATGGTCTGGGTGGCATTCGAAGGTTGTGAGGTATGGAACACGTCGCCGCAGAGCAGAAACACGTCAGGTTGTTGTTCTTCAACGATGTGGACCATTTGGTCAAGCATGGCTTGCTGTTCCTCGGTACGGTCATGGCCATAGAGTACGTGCCCCAGGTGCCAGTCGCTGGTATGAAGGATTTTCATGGGTACAATTTGTTGAAATAATAGCAAAGATATGAAATCTTTTGTTCAATCGGAGGACAACATGTGGACATGAAGGGCATAAAAAAAGTATCAACCTGTTGATTATCAGATTGATACTTTATTTTTTATGTTGCCCAACCAGGGTTCGAACCTGGACTTTACTGATCCAGAGTCAGTCGTGTTGCCAATTACACCATTGGGCATCCGTTGCGACTGCAAAAATACACTTTTTTTGTTTTACGCAAGGAAAAAATGTGATTTTTTTGGATTTAGAAAAAAATAAATAAAAAACTAAAAAATTAGTTGCAAGATTAAAATATTTGTTATATTTGCAGCGTCATAACAGTGAAATGAGAACAAAAAACGTCATATTGCTCCTGGTCCTGACCCTGCTGATGCCCTCTTGCGCAGCACTCAAAGGCTATGACTATAGTGTGGAAAAACTGAACCTCTCCAACCAACATCTCAAAAGGGTTCCCTCTTATATAAAGAGGTATAAACACCTGAAGGAACTAAACCTCGAGAGGAACCAGATCAAACATATTCCCACCTGGGTCTCCTCCCTCGACAGCCTCAAGGAAATCAACCTCAACGGCAACCAACTGCAGCTGACGAAATCCGACATCCGTCACCTCGCCAAAGTCAACCGCCTCTTGATGACCGACAACGGCATCAAGTCGCTTCCAAGCAATGTGGGCCAACTGCAATGCAAGACCTTGGTGCTGGCCCGGAACAACATCAGCTCGCTGCCGGCTTCTTTCGCCAAGATGCAAAACCTCCGAAGCATCATCTTCTATGAAAATGACTTTGCGGAGATTCCGGAATGCATCGCCGCACTGACCTCACTTCACGAAATCGACTTCTATAAAAACCATATCAAAGTCATCCCAGAGTTTATCGGTAACCTCGATAGCCTTGAGCAGGTTTTCTTCGCCTTTAACGAGATCGAGGTGATCCCTGATACCTTGAGAAACCTGAAACACCTCAGATATTTCTATGTGCACCACAACAAAATCAAGTTCTTGCCGCCTTGGATGGGCGAATTGACCTCTTTGGAACGCGTTGGAGTGGGCTATAACCAATTGCTGGAACTCCCTGACCTGAGCAAGTTGAAGTCACTCACCGATTTCGACTGTGAGAACAATCTGCTGATGGACTTTCCCTGGGAACTGCTTGAACTGCCTAAGTTGGAAGTCTTGGTGCTGTTCGACAATCCTTTTTCCTTGACAAGGGAAGAGAAACAAGAACTGGACATGATGGAAATCAATTATTAAAAGTAACAGAATATGAAAGAGTTAACTAAAGCAGAAGAACAAGTGATGCAGGTGCTGTGGAGCATCGGCCAGGGCTTTGCCAATGAAATCATGGCAGCCTTCCCAGAGCCGAAGCCGGCTTATAACACAGTGCTCACCGTCATCAAGATCTTGGAAAACAAAGGATTCGTGAAACACGAGACTTTTTGCCGAGCCAACCGCTACACCCCGACCATCAGCAAGGAAGAATACTCTGAGAACTTCCTCGGTAGCGTGGTGGAACGCTACTTCAACAACTCCTACCTCGACCTGGTATCGGCCTTCGCCAAGAAAGAGAACTTCAGCCTGGAAGAGTTGGAGGCCTTGAAAAAAATGATAGATGAAGCTATTGACGAAGAAAAACAGTAAGCCATGAACGCACTAACCCTATTCGAATACATCCTTCCGGTCGCTATTAGCCTGATGGTGCTTTGGGTGGCCTACCGCCTGCTGTTCACCAACAGCAACCGCTTCCAATTCAACCGCGCTTTCCTGCTGAGTGCCTTGTTCTTTTCATTGGCTTTGCCTTTAATAGGACTGTTCATGGGACAAAACGCCCCCCAAGTGATGCGCCTGAAGGAAAACTTGCTCCATGGCTTTATGCTTGACGAGATCACCATCTCGTACGGCGAACCTACCGCGATCACCTTACCTGAAATGGTGGTTTCACAACCTGCTGGTTTTCACATCTCCCTTTGGCAGGTGTTGGGTGTGATCTATCTAATAGGTGTGGTGGTCATGGGGCTGCTTTTCCTCTTCAAGATGGGAAAGCTTGTCGCCCTGATCCTCCGCTCACCGAAGCAAAAGATGGACGGCTATACCGCAGTCTATACCCATCGGGATCAAGGCTCGTTCTCCTTCTTCCGCTATGCCT
>JAGCPJ010000023.1 GCA_017965765.1 Bacteroidales bacterium | reverse complement strand
TGTTCTGCAACTCACCCCCTGGGTTCGGGCCTGGGCCTGGGCCAACACCGCCGCCCTCTTCGATGGTGATGCTCTGGATCTCAATGGTACCAGCCTTGTTATCAGTGGAGGTATATTTCACAGCGAACACAGGCGTTTGACCGGCAAGCGACTGTCCCGTGACATCCACCAACGAAATCTCAGCTGTCAGGAAGTCGTTCCAGTTGCTACCTTCCCTAAGGGTAGCAGGAACCTGCGTCCAAAGGGCGGTCATCGGGTCATCTCCGTAGGCATAAGTCGTGGAAGCCCAAACGGTAATCTCATCATTGATGTTCGTGAAGTAACGACCGATATAGGACATCGTCATCTTGGCTGCATTCACACCTCTGAGGTCCACAGGCGAGGAGATCAGCCAGTCTTCATTGGCATAGTTTTCACCTGGGTTGCCACCAATGTGACCGGTCATCTTAGCAGTATTGTAATCGATTTCCCAAGTTTGTGAACCAAGCAGGTCTTTCGTGATGTAGGTTCCAAAATCGGTAGCGAACGACTGGGTGTATGGCAGGGGCTGGAGTTCGCCGCCCGGGGTAGGTCCTGGGCCAGGGCCGGGACCGCTACCTTCCTGAACGAGGATACTTTGGACTTCGATCGTACCTGCTTTATTATTATCGGACAAGTATCTCACGGCAATGCAAATCCTCTGACCGGCAAACGACGAGAGATCGAGGGTGGTGGAGGCAAAGTCAGTCCAGTTGCTACCTGAGACCCATGATGCAGCTATCGGGGTCCAAGTCGCCGCGTTCGGGTCGCCCGAGGTGTAGTCGGTGGAGGCCAGCATCGTGATGTCACTGTCCAAATTGTTGAAGTAACGAGCGATGTAATTCATCGTCACGGTAGCATTCGTCACGCCAGCCAAGGAGAACTGTTTTGAAATCAACCAGTCTTCGTTGGCATTGTTGACACCGTTCTCGTAACCCGTCATCTTGGCGGTATTGTAGTCAATCTCCCACGACTGAGGTCCGAGCACATCGTAGGTCGTATAGGTACCAAACGAGGAGGTGAAGTCCTGATAGTACGGGAGGTCGGGTTCGCCACCGGGTTCATAGCCATCGAACTCAAGTTCCTTGGCCGAACGGATGTAGAGTTGCCAAGTGCTGCCATAGACAGCGGCGATGGCAACCAAGTTACCCGTACCTTGCGGCAACGAGTCGTTGGCAAAGTTGGCGTAGTTGCTGGTACGCACGATGACGGTCTGTGAGTAGTCCGTCGGATCGGCCAAGGTGCGGTTACCGTAAGTAGTCGGGTCGGCGAAGGTATTTTGTTCCGTGAACTTCACATTCTCGAGACGAACCAAACCAGCAAGGTGCATACCTGCGTTGATGTTGGCGATGGTGGTCAACGTAGGCTTGATGGGTTCCACATTGTCCAGGATGATGATGTGTCCATCAGCCTCGAAGTTGGACAGTTGTGGCAAGTTGTTGTACAACGAGTAGGTGACATCCTTCAGATAAACGCGGATGGAGTCGCCGATGCGGAGACCACTGACGGCGTTGAGGTGAAGCTCAAGGGCTTTACCTGACTCACGATCTTGGATGAAGGCGGCTTTGTACAGGTTGCCCGACTGCTCATCGGCAGTGACCACGCCATACACCGAGGCGTCTTCATTGAACACTGTGCCCGACTCCATGTTAAGGATGTCTTCGATGGTGTAAACCGTTCCAACAGGCAACACCTGGATGGGCGGTTCCGGATATTCTTTCTTGCAGGAGGTGAACATCACTCCCAACATCGCAAGAAGAAGAAAACTGTTTTTAACAATACGTTTCATAACTCTTATATTTATTCTTAATTCTTAATTTATCATTTTCTCACGATCAAGTTGATGAAGAAGTTCGTTCCGTACATGTAGGAATACTTCGACGGGAACATATCCAAATCATTGGCGTTGAAACGCAGCTGATCATAGCCATACAAAACCGTGCTCTTGTTGTTGAGGAGGTTGTTGACGCTGACGGTCAGCAAGCAATAGTATCCTTTGAACCTGCGGGAATACCCTCCGTAGAAATCGAGGGTGAAAGCAGGGTTCAGCGGCGACTGGTTCAGCACTTTGTCGATGCGGATGTCACCCACGGCATAATGCATCATGCCGTATTCCGTGTGGTTGTAAGGGTTGATGTCGAAATACATGTTGGCCATATAGTTGGCGTTCAGGCTGACCCACCAGTTCTTGGGATCGTTGTATTTGACACCCAACGAAGCCACTGTCTCAGGACCTGATGACACGTGGTAGTTCTTCAGATAAGCCATCTCGTCCTCGATATAGGCTTCCGTGTTGTTATCGTCATAGATCGAGAAGTTGGGGTTGTTGCCATAGGTATGGACACCGTTGGCAGCTGCGGCTTGCAAGGTGATGGTCGGCGTCACTTTGTATTCTGCACCCACCTCAAAGCCCACGCTCTTCTGGTTGATGCCCGTCATGATAAAGTTGACGAACTCGCTTTTGTAGGTGTTGCCACCAGACTCAGACGATCCTGTATAGACGTTCTCGCAATAGAAGCTGCGGTTCCAGATGAGGTTATGATAGGTGTAATAGTATCCGGTGGCGCGGAACTTAAAGATGGGCGAACGGTACAGGTAGCTCAGGTCGATGGCGCCAATACGCTCGCTGCCCGGATTGTCAGACACCAGGGTGTGACGGGTACGAGGCGACACATAGATATCGCGGAACTGAGGTGCCTGATACATATAGGCCATGTTGGCCACAATATGGTTACGTCCGTTGATGGCGTAAGTGATGCCTCCCTTGACTGCCGGATCAATGAAGTTGTGTTTCTGGTCGTTTCCAAAAGACTGTACGCCTGGGAAAGCACCGTTTTCGAACAGGCCCTCACGCCAAATCTGGGTGTAAGTAAGCTGAAGTCCCAAGTACATGTCGAAGTTGCCCACCAGATAGTCTATCTGGCCCCACGCACGACCTGTGTTGCGATGTGCGAAGTAGTTATAGTTGATGATGTCTCCTTGGTAGGCGACATGATTCTTGTTGTTCAGGTCGATTTGGCACTCATCGGTCTCAAGATCCTCTGCATATTTGTTGATGTCATAGTAGAAATCGCCACCCAGCAAGTCATTCACCAACTCATAATAATGCGTCTTTGAACTATTGAAGGAAAGCCCACCGGCGAGGATCAGGTTGGGTTGGAACTCATGTTTGAAATAGGTGGCAGCGCCCATCTGGTTTTTATCATAATGGCGCTCGGCCACGATATATTTGGAACCCAGACCCTGGATGGTATTGCCAGGAGTATTATTGGCGTTCTCAATAGTAACCATGTGTGCACGGTTGGCGGCATAGAGTTGATCCCAGTTGATTTGGGTGACTGAGGGATCCCTATCAAGCCAAGCCTGCATCTGAGCCTCATATTCTGCAGTGCTGTGAGCATGGTTGGAGAAATAGCTCGGCAGGTTCTTGTAATAGTCAGGTCTCGGATCGACGGCTTCACCCCATTCCAAGCTGGTTTGGCTACCTGGTCCGGCGAAGTAATAGACAGAGGTGTTGACGGAGGTGCGTTTGCTAGGCGTCCAATACCAAGTCAACTGTCCCATCGGTTGGTGATAGTTGCTGATGCGGGAGTTGCGGATCACCTGCGTCCCATTCGCATCGATGGTCTGATAGCCCCAGTTGGGGTTGTAGTAGTTGGAACCCACCAAGTCGTAGGCCTCTTGCACCACAGGAGCAGAACCGCCACGTTGGGAAGGAGCGCCGAAGAAAGTAAAGTCAACACTATGTTTCTCGTTAATCTTCTTCTCCAGAGAGAGGAAGTAGCTGGCGGCCTCATAGAAGGTGCCTTCGGTATAGCCATGCTTGGAGTAGCGTCCGCTGGCCATCAGCATCAAGTACCAGCCCTTGCCCATCTCGCCTGTGCCTATGGAGGCTGTCAGACGATGATTGTAGGAGCGGTTGGAGAAGGAATAGCCCACAGAGACCTGTTTGCGATACTGCGAAGCACGGGTAGATAAGGCAGTGAGACCACCGAGTCCTCCAAAGCCGGCATCGGTACGACCCAAGCCTTCGACGAGCACCGAATTACGGAAGGCGTCGTTGAGTCCGCCCCAATTGGAGAAGACTGGCCGACCCGTTTCGGGATCGTTCATCAAAATGCCGTTGATCATCACGTCGGAATACTTCGAGTCGTTGCCGCGGATACGGTAACGCAGCGATCCGAAGTTGTAGGCGGCAATAGAGTTGAAAACGTCACGCGACGAGTGGAGCAGTGTCGAAGCATCATTCACCGAGGTCGAAGACTCGTCGAAATCAGATTCCGACAATGTCACCGTCGGGACATCCAACTCTTCTTGGCTTACTATCGTGTCCAACGTCTGGGCAGTAAGCCTGACGCAACAAAGGACAGCGACAATTAAAAGTACTGTTTTCCTCATATTCATTAAATTCATTTATACCTCTAACTTAAACTATTATCTAAAATGCAAATATAGTAATTATCCTTTTATCAATTTGTTTTTTTTCTTATTTTTGCCGTGTAAAAACGAAAATAATATGAAACGAATCTTGCTATTTGTCCTTGTGGGAATGGCATTGCTCTACCTCCCAAAGCCTCTCGCAGCTCAGGAACAACATGCCTATAAAATTGGACTTGTCGGGTTCTACAACCTGGAAAACCTCTACGACACCATCGACGACCCGTTGAAGAACGATGAGGAGTTCTTGCCCAATGGTGCCAACCAATGGAACACCGAGAAATACTTGAACAAACTGCACAACATGGCTTACGCCATCTCCACCATCGGCACGGATTATTCTCCCGACGGCGTAGCAGTGCTTGGCCTTTCAGAACTTGAAAACCGCCATGTGCTTGAAGACCTGGTGGCCCAGCCCGAGATCGCCAACCGCAACTATCAGATCGTGCATTACGACTCACCTGACCGACGCGGCGTGGACGTGGCGCTACTGTATAACCCAAAGTATCTGAAGGTCACCAACACCAAGTCATACCGCACCGTGGTTCCTGACCAGCCCGACTTCATCACCCGCGATCAGCTAGTGGTCTCCGGCCTTTTCGACGGCGAGCCCATGCATTTCATCGTGATGCACTGGCCCTCACGCTACGGTGGAGAAAAACGTTCCCTTCCAGGCCGTGTGGCCGCTGCCACCCTATGCCGGCATATCGCCGACTCCCTGTTGGCCGATGACCCCAATGCCAAGATCATCATGATGGGGGACTATAACGACTACCCCACCAACAAGAGTATCACCAAATACTTGGAAGCCAATGGAGACATGAAACGTTTGCGTCAAGGGGAGTTTTTCAACCCGATGTACGAACTTCATATGAACGGCATCGGCACCAACTACTTCAATGACGTGCCTGGCGTCCTTGACCAGACCATCCTCACCCCTGCCCTGTTGCCTACCGATTACTCCACCTACCAATACAAGAACGCCAAAATCCACAACAAAGAGTTCTTGAAACAGCATGGTGGCCGCTACAACGGCTTCCCCTTCCGCACCTTCGGAAGCGGCGTTTGGATGGGTGGTTACAGCGACCACTTCCCAGTGTACGTGATTCTCCTTAAGCGAGTGGGAGGTTAGTTCACCTCAATTTCATCTACGAAGATCCATGCAGGATACCCAAAGCCATCATGATCTTCGGGAAGCATGTGGTCTTTGATGATCACTTCCACATAACGTGCCGTCACCGGCTCAAATTCCAGTTCATAAGTAAGGTTCCCGTCCTTGTCGTACCAAGTGGCGATCGGGATGTCAAGATGCGCTACCTCACGGAAGGTCTCACCATCATCTGAAACGAGCACACAAGCGTGACTCGGGTTATAGATCCACGCACCTTTATCCACCAAGGAACGGAAACGCACCTGACGCATGGTAGCAGGCTGTTCCAAATCAATGACAGCATCAAGCGGCTGTCCCCAGAACCCCAGCCAACGACCTGAGGTATAGGCAATACGTCCCAGCTCGCCATCGTTCAGGATGGGTGCTCCCTTGGATGCATACTTCTCATTGGGCTGCTCCCGCAGATAGATGGGCTTGCGGGTGGCAAGGTTAGGTGCCACAGTATCCGTATAGACTTGAGGACTGAAAATCTGTTTGGCGTAGTTATAGTGATATAGGTCATAGAGCGAAGCCATCCGGCGGCAGCGTTCCACAAAGGCATCGAAGTCGCGGCTTTCCGGGTCAGGATTGTTCCATTGGATCTCAGCGAGGGCGTCCATGCGCGGCATAGCCATATACTGCACATGGTGGAATGAGGTGATGTATTCGGTCCAAATATTGGCTTGCACGCCAATGATGTGTTTCTTCTGCTCATCGTTCAACTCCTTGGGCAACGGGCGGAAATCATAGACCCTTGAGACAGGCAAATAACCGCCCACACAAGAAGGTTCCGTGCTGGGATCCTCACTCTGGTAATAATCGAAATATAGATGTGACGAAGGTGCCATGATCACGTCGTGACCTTTGCGGGCAGCTTCAATACCGCCTTCGGTGCCACGCCAACTCATGATGATGGCCGTTTCGGAAACGTTGCCTTCGAGAATCTCATCCCAGCCGATGACACGACGGCCTCGGGCCTCCACCACCTTGGCCATGCGGTTCATCACGTAACTTTGGAGGTAGTCTTCCGCTGAGAAACGCTCATCCGACTTGATACCCAATTCCTTGATCTTGGCTTGGCATTTCGGACACTGCTCCCAACGCACCTTGGGACACTCGTCGCCGCCAATATGGATATAGGGAGAGGGGAAGATGTCCATCACCTCGTTGAGCACATCCTCAACAAACTGCATGGTTTCCTCGTTGCCAGCACAAAGCACATCGTCAGAAACGCCCCAGCGTTTCCACACCTCGTATGGACCGCCTGTGCAGCCAAGCCAAGGATAGGAAGCCAAAGCTGCCTGCATGTGCCCCGGAAGGTCGATCTCAGGAATGATGTTGACATGACGCTCGGCGGCATACTGCACCAAGTCGCGGAGCTGCTCCTGTGTATAAAAGCCTCCATGGCGGATGCTGTCATAGATCCGTCCGTTACGTCCGATGACCGTCCCATCGCGATAAGCGCCAATCTCGGTCAGTTTGGGGTATTTCTTTATCTCAATACGCCAGCCCTGGTCCTCCGTAAGGTGGAAGTGGAACTGGTTCATGTTATGCAAGGCCAACATATCGATGTAAATCTTCACGGAGTCGAGATCCATGAAATGGCGGCAGGGATCGAGGTGCATGGCACGATAGCCGAATGTCGGCCAGTCGCGGATGGTACCGCAAGGAAGGAAAGCCGGGAGCTTTTTGTCAGCGGTGACGATCGGCAGACTCTTCCTTAAGGTTTGGACCCCATAGAACACACCAGCTGCATCAGCACCGTTCACACATACCTGCTTGGGGGTGATGTCGATCTCGTATGCTTCCGCCTGATCGAAATTTTCCGGAGTCAGCCTAAGCACAATGCCGTTGGATTGTCCTTCATATTTCCGCACTTCCAACCCAAAACCCAAGATTTCGTTGACGTACTCGCTAAGAAACTGCGCTTCACGTTGAAGTCCTTCTTCATAGTAAACCACGGTGCGCGCCATGATCATAAAAGGGTTCTCGTCATTGAGCGTCACTTCTTTAGGTTGTGGAATGACGTCATAGTTGGCTTCAGGACGCGGCTGATTGCAGGACGCAAACAACAATGCTGCGAAACAAAAGAGAAAGAGTCTTTTCATAGTCTTAAGATATGTATTCCGTTACTTGGTCAAGGCCTCACGAATTGCCTTCTGCACCAACGCCTCCATCAGGTAGTAAGTGTCAGGGTTGGGATGACAGCCATCGTCGCTAAGGGCTTTCGGGAAACCCATGTTCTCGTCGGCGAGCGCTGAGTGGTAGTCAACATAGACGATGCCGTTTGCCTCGGCGTAGGCCTTCAGTTCCTTGTTAATGTCAACAATGGTCTGTCCGGCATCCTTGATCTCGGGTCTCCATACGAAACTGGTACAAGGCGGGATGGCGCTGATGATGGGGACGATAGCATTGACTCGGGCTAGTGAGCACATGGCTATCACATTCTTGACCACTTGTTCCGGGGCAACCCAGAAGTCATTGTGCGCCACATCATTAGTGCCTGCCATGATGACTACGGCTTTCGGATGAAGATCGATGACATCTGCCTGGAACCGCACCAAGATATGGGCTGAAGTCTGTCCGCCAATCCCTCTTCCACAATAGTTGTTGTCCTTGAAAAATTCCGGATGATACAAGGCCCAAATCTCAGTGATGGAGTTTCCTATAAAAACGACTTCAGGATACTCCTTGTTTGCTATAATTCTCTCATTATCAGCTTTATAATCACTGAAACGAAACCAATCTTGTGAATAACTCAGCAATGACATGGTCATGAAGATGATGAGGATGGATGTCTTTTTCATTTGGCATTTATTCTTGATAATAGACCCGTTTCACTCGTTGCGAGATACGGGTCATCACCTCGTAGGGAATGGTCTGGCAAGCCTTGGCAATGTCGTTGATGCTGTGCTCGGCGTCGAAGATCACCACTGTGTCTCCTTCCTTGGCTTCCACGGCAGTCAGGTCAAGCATACACATGTCCATGCAGATGTCGCCAACGATGGGAACCTGCTGGTTGTTGATGTAGAACTTGCCGTTGCCGTTGCCAAGCAAGCGCGAAAGGCCGTCGGCGTAACCGATGGGCACGATGCCGATACGCATGTCATGGATTGCCCTGCCGTGGCGGTTGTACCCGATGCTGTCGCCTGCCGGGATGTCCTTGATCTGGTTGATGGTGGTCTTGAGTGACACCACGGTCTCCAGTACACCTTCATCGGCCTTGCAGGTGGGCACACCATAGAGACCGATACCGAGACGCACCATGTCGAACTGGTATTGGGTAAAACGCGTGATGCCAGCGGTGTTCAGGATATGGCGCAACACCTTGTATGGGAACGCATCCACAATCATCTGACTGCCTTCCTCGAACACCTTGATCTGGCTCATGGTGAACTCGTCCTCCTCAGGATTGTCGGCCGTAGCCAAGTGAGAGAACACACTCCGCACATGAATCAAGGGATTGGCCTGGATGCGGCGGATCAACTCGGGCAGCTCTTTCAGCGAGAAGCCCAGTCGGTGCATGCCGGTATCCAGTTTCACGTGGACATTCAAAGGAATGGTGACCCCTGTGATAGCCAGTGTGCGCTCGATGAGTTCCAAGTTACGGAAACTGAACACCTCAGGCTCCAGGTGGTACTTGATGATGTTGTCGTAGCTGTTGATTTCGGGACTCATCACCATGATCGGCAGGTTGATGCCTGCGCGACGCAGTTCCACACCTTCGTCGGCGAAGGCTACCGTAAGGTAGTCGGCGCGATGGAACTGGAGGATGTTGGACACTTCGTAATTGCCGCTACCATAGCCGAAGGCCTTCACCATGACCATGAGCTTGGTCTCAGGCTTGATGAGTGATTTGTAATGGTTGAAATTGTTGATCAGGTGATTGAAGTTGATCTCCAACACTGTCTCATGGGCCTTCTCCTGCAGTTCCATGCTGATCTGCTCGAACTCGAAAGCCCGGGCGCCTTTCAGCAAGATGGTCTGGTTACGGAACTGCGACAATGGAAAACGTTGCAAGAAGTCGTTGACATCCTTGAAGAAGAAACTCTTCATCTTGAAATAACGCTCCTGCCGCGAGATGGCCTCGCCAATGCCAATCAGCATCCCAACACCTTTGTTTTCAAGCATTTGGGCAATAGAACCATAAAGCTCGTGTTCGTCCTTGCCACTCTGAAGGATGTCGGAGAGGATCAGCACCTTGTCTTGATGCTGACGTTGCTGGTTCATGACATCGAGGGCGATGGCCAGGGAGTTGACATCGGAATTGTAGTAGTCGTTGACGATGGTGCAGTTGTTGATACCCGACTTGATCTCCAAACGCATGGCGATGGACGTCAGGCCTTGAAGCCGTTCCTCCAGCACTTCCTTGGACATCTTCAGGAGAAGGCAAAGCACGATGCAGTGGATGGCGTTCTCGATGGAAGCATCATCGACAAAGGGAATGGTAAACTGATAGCATTCTCCTTTATGCTGCAAAGCCATCAAAGTGTTTTTCTCCTGTTTCTCCACAGAAGAGACAAAGAAATCCGCCTCTTTGAACTTCCGGCTCCAGGGAATGAGATGCACCTTCTTACCCAAACCGGCACGCATAATCACCTGCTGGATATCGTAATAATCCATGCAATAGACCAAGGTCTCTGTCTGGGTGAAGAGGTTGAGTTTCTCCCCTGCCTTTTGTGTGAAGCTGATGAAGTTCTCCTCGTGTGCCTGTCCGATGTTGGTGAAGATGCCGATGGTCGGCTTGATGATCTTCTGCAAGGCCGTCATCTCATCAGGTTTGGAGATGCCCGCCTCAAAGATAGCCATTTGGTGGGTCTCATCCATACGCCATACGGAGAGTGGAACGCCCACTTGAGAGTTGTAGCTCTTGGGGCTGCGCACGAGGTTATAGTCCGGACTCAGCAGCTGGGCAAGCCATTCCTTGACAATGGTTTTGCCATTGCTTCCGGTGATGCCGATCACAGGGATGTTAAACTGTGACCGATGATACGCTGCCAGCTGTTGCAAAGCCTTCAGCACATCATCCACCAAAAGGTAGCAGGCGTCGGAATGCACTTCTTCCGGCATCTTGCTCACCACGAAAGCGCGCACGCCGTTTTGATACAAGTCTTCGATGTATTTGTGACCGTCGTTTCTTTGGCTCACCAAGGCAAAAAACAAGGTCTGCCCGGCAGCATCAAGCCGGCGGCTGTCGATGAGCAGGTTTTGGATGATTCGATCGTCTTCCGAGCCCACCAGACGGCCGCCGACAATTTCCGATATTTGCTTTATATTATACATGTTGTGTCCGGGGGTAACGCGGGGCGTAACCCCCGGTTCTACCAAGCTTAAAGCCCTAACGGGCTAACTCTAAACTCTAAACTTTTAACTCTTAACTAAATTAAAGGTGTCCTGAGCAATGACGAACTCCTCATCGGTAGGATAGACCACCACTGTGACTTTGGAGTCGGGCGTGGAGATCACGCCAGCATCGCCAGCGATTTCCTTGTTGGCACGATGGTCAAGTTTGATGCCGAGGAACTCCATGTCCTCAAGGATGGCTTCGCGCATGAACCAGGCGTTCTCTCCGATACCACCTGTCATCACCACGACATCGGCACCGTTCATGACGGCCATATAGGCCCCGATGTATTTCTTCACGCGGTGGGCGAACATATTGAAGGCGTAGGTGCAGCGCTCATCGCCTTCTTCCTTGCCGGCGCGGACGTCACGCATGTCCTGCTTACCGCCGGTGATGCCTACGAGGCCCGACCTCTTGTTCACCAAGATATTCATCTCCTTCGTGTTGTAGCCTTCCTTGTCCATGATATACATGAACACACCCACATCGAGGTCACCGGTACGGCTACCCATCACCAAGCCTTCCACTGGGGTGAAGCCCATGGAAGTCTCGACGGACTTGCCATACTGGACGGCTGCGATGGAAGCACCGCTGCCGAGGTGGCAGGTCACGATCTTACTCTTCTTCCAGTCCTTGTCAACAAAGGCTGCGGCTTTTTCCGCCACGAACTTATGGCTGGTGCCGTGGAAGCCATAGCGGCGCACGCGGTACTTCTCATAGTACTCGTAAGGCACGGCATAGAGGTAAGCCTCCGGGGGCATGGTGCTATGGAACGAGGTGTCGAAGACAGCGACCATCGGGATGCCTGGGAGGACCTCCTCCATGGCGTGGATGCCTTGGAGGCTGCCAGGGTTGTGCAAAGGAGCAAGATCCGTCAAGGATTCGATGCCATCGATGACCTTTTGGTCGATGCGGACGCTCTTGGGGAAGAGTTCACCACCATGAGCCACGCGGTGTCCCACGGCATTGATTTCACTCAAGTCCTTGATGACGCCCATCTTGGGATCCACCAAAGCCTTCAGCACCAACTTGATACCTTCGGTGTGGTTCGGGATGGGAAGTTGCTCATAGTACTTCTCTCCATTGTATTTGTGGGTAAACTCACCCATTTCGAGGCCGATACGTTCCAGCAGGCCCTTGGCCATCAGGCGGGCACGGTCAGCGTTTTCCATATCCAGCAGCTGGTATTTGATGGAGGAGCTGCCGCAATTTAATACCAATATCTTCATAGTAAGTAGTTTTCCGTTTTCAGTTTTCCGTTATCAGTTCTTCTGTGCGATGGCTTGGTTGCAGGTGATGGCCACCAGTTTATAAACATCGTCGATGGAGCATCCACGGCTCAAGTCGTTGCACGGCTTAGCGAGGCCCTGAAGCACGGGACCCACAGCTTCGGCACCGGCGAGACGCTGGACGAGCTTGTAAGCGATGTTACCCACTTCGAGGCAGGGGAACACCAGGGTGTTGGCCTTGCCGGCGACGGGGCTGCCTGGCGCTTTGCTGGAGCCCACGGAAGGCACGATGGCGGCATCGGCTTGGAGTTCTCCGTCGAGGACGAGGTCGGGACGGCGTTCCTTGGCGATACGGGTGGCTTCGATGACCTTGTCAACCACCTCATGTTTGGCGCTACCCTTGGTAGAGAAGCTCAAGATGGCGGTCACAGGATCGATCTTGGCGATGGCCTTGGCGGTGTCGGCCGTGCAGATGGCAATCTCAGCCAGCTGTTCGGCGGTCGGCATGGGGGTCACTGCACAGTCGGCGAAGACCATGCGGCCATCCGTGCCGTAGGGACAGCCTTCAGGCAGGAACATCGTGAAGGCGCCGCTCACGCAACTCACTCCAGGAACGGTCTTGATGATCTGCAAGGCAGGACGGAGCATATCGCCCGTGGTGCTGCGAGCACCGCTCACGAGACCATCGGCTTCACCGGCTTTCACCAGCAAGATGCCGAGATACATGAAGTTGCCTGCCAGGTCGAATGCCTGTTCAGGTGTCATACCCTTGGCTTTGCGAATCTCGAAAAGCAGGTCGGCATATTTCTTCCTGTCGGGGTTGTTCATGGGATCGATGATACGGGCCTTGCCGATGTTCTGGAGTCCGAATTCAGCGGTCATCTCCTTGATCTTCTCAGCGGGACCGATGAGGATGATGTCAGCGACATCGTCGGCCAGCAGACGGTCGGCAGCTTTCAAGGTACGGGGTTCGTCACCCTCGGGAAGCACAATGCGTTGCTTATGAGCCTGGGCATTGGCAATGATTTCTTGCATTAAATCCATATTGATGTTGATTTGATGATTGTTGAATTGATAAGAATGGCAAAATTAGGAAATTTTATTATTTTTGCAAACTAATTTTTGAAGTACATGAACGAGGTCTCCAGTTTCATCACATCGGGTTTCAACGGGGTCATCAGCCCCATGGCCCGTACCACCCATGAGGTGCTCGATGGATGGAACCTGGTCATCTTAGCGGCGGTATTGCTCATCGTAGTGATCAACAAGCAGTTGTATCCCCGCCATTTCCGCCAATTGCTCTCGGTGCCTGGAGGCGTGTCACACACCAACCAACTCCTTCGGGAATGGACTCCTACCAAAAGCTTTATCGGGTTTTCGTTTCTGGCCTCCTACATCGCAGTGATCGCCCTGTTTCTGCAGAAAGCCTTAGTGATCTTCTCACGTGATGTCACCCAATACAACGGATTCCGCTTTTTCCTCATCGTCTTGGCATTCGTCATTGGGTGGATCTCTGTCAGATACATCATATTATCCATCATGGGATGGCTCTTCCGGCAGAAGGAGGTATTCCACCGACAGACCACAGTGGACCTATCCATATCCTCATACAGTTCCTTTGTCATCCTGTTCGTCCTGCTGTTGGTACTCTACATCCCCAACACTATTTTTGTATGGGTAGGCATTGGCATTCTATTTGTAGCAGCGCTTACAAAACTTATTTTAGAGTGTATTGAAACGAGAGTTTATTCGAAAATGCCGTCGTTTTATATTTTTTTGTATTTTTGCACGCTCGAAATTATACCTCTTGTCCTGCTCTTGGCAGCAGGGATGCGCTATGTTACTAACAATACTGTATTTTAATCAGTTAGCAAATGAAGATCAAGTCAATATTGGTGTCACAACCACAGCCGAATGATGTAACGAAAACACCTTACGGCGACATTATGAAGAAGCACGGAGTCAACTTCACTTTTGAGAAATTCATCAAATTGGAAGGGGTCACCGCCAGTGAACTACGCCAAGAACACATCAAATTACCAGAATATACCGCCATCATCCTTTCCAGCCGTAACGCGGTGGATCATTTCTTCAGAGTGGCCAAAGAGATGCGCTATGCCGTACCAGAGACCCTGAAGTATTTCTGCATTAACGAGTCAACCGCCTTGTACCTTCAGCGTTACGTCCAATACAGGAAACGCAAGGTGTTCTTTGGAAACCAAACTTTCCAGGATTTACTGGAAATCATCAAGAAACACAAAGACGAGAAATACCTCTATTGCTGTTCCGACATCAGCTCTGACAGTACCACCGACATGCTCACCGAGGCGAAGATCAACTTTACCAAGGCGGTG
>JAGCPJ010000022.1 GCA_017965765.1 Bacteroidales bacterium | reverse complement strand
TTGCCCGTCAGTTTGGGTTGTTCGGTGCCTGCATACTTGGCGGCCTTGAGGTCGGCAGCAAGTTTCAGTAAGAACTTAATCTCTTCCGGAGTGAAGTCCAACAACTTCAGGAAGTTTCTGTTTCTGAGGTTAAATGCCATTACTTTATGATTTAAAGATTTATGATTTGATGATTTCAATTTCGCGGCAAAATTAGTCATTTTTCCTTTATCTTTGCAATCATGATTATTTTAGATAATATTGTTGTCAGCGACGAATTCCTGAATGCCAAGTTCTGTTGCAACCTGCCACGTTGCAAAGGCTGGTGCTGTGTGGCTGGCGATGCTGGCGCACCTCTCGAAGCCTCTGAAATAGAGCGGATTGAAGACAACCTCGAAGCCATCAAACCCTATATGCGGCCTGAAGGCATCAAAGTGATTGAAGAAAACGATGTTTACGATTACGACGAGACAGGCGAACTCGTCACGCCTTTGGTGAATGGCGAGGAATGCGCTTTCGTTTACTTCCACGAGAATGGAACCGCCCTTTGTGCCATCGAGAAGGCCTACTTGGAAGGCAAATGCGACTTCTGGAAACCGATTTCCTGTCACCTCTACCCTATCAGACTGGTCGAAAAAGACGGTTTCACGCATATCCTCTATCACGAATGGAGCGTTTGCGTTCCCGCCAAGCGCAAAGGCGAGAAAGAAGGCATCCCTTTGTGGAAATTTTTGAAAGGACCCTTGGAAAGAAAGTTTGGCGTGGACTGGTATGAGAGGTTGAGAAGGATGGTTGAAACAAAATAATTAACCAGTTTGGCCGTTATTGTTGTAGCGGATGAAGGAATTGCCTTTGAAACGATTTTTACTAACCATATCATTCTTCATACTCTCTTTGACCATTTTTGCTCAAAGTGAGATTCATTATGATTTGGAAGGCAACCTTCCAATCCTTGGAAAGATTCTTACGGCAGATAGCCTTCGTCCCGTTCGCAACACCCATGTGATCAGTAAGATGGCTCATTGTGGAACGGTTTCGAACCGCGATGGCATCTTTCTTATTACTACCAAATCGATAGATACCCTATGGGTGAGCTGTATCGGCTATAGCCGACGTCTCGTCCCCATCGATTCCACCATGGCTGCCATCGACACACTGGTGCTCACGCTGCAACAAGATACCATCACCCTGAAAGAAGTCACAGTCTATCCTTTCTATGATTATAAGACTTTCAAACAGATGATCATCGAAATGCCCTCGAAACCTGTGCCTCGTGAGATTCAACGGCTCAACGAGGAATTGGCGGGCATGAAAACAGGTAGGGAACGCAATAAGTATGCGAATTTTGAAAATGGCGGTTTTGTAGCCAGTCCGATACAGTATTTGTATGACAAATACAACGCCAGTGCACGGCGACAGCGACTGTTACTCCGCAACCGACGGATGTTTAACGAAGTGCTTAAGGAACAAGGCCGTACCGATGAACTCTTGCCCGATTCCTTGGACTATTCCGTGGATTATCGCTATTATGACTTTGATAATAAGAAATAAAGCTATATATTTGCGTACTAATTATCGCAATATATGAAGCTTTTATTTCTTGATTCAATTATCGGATTGTTTTATCCTTCCATTTGCGCTTCTTGTGGCACCTCTTTATATAAATGGGAGAAAACGGTGTGTCTTCGCTGCCGAAGCTTGTTGCCTCATACGGGCTATGCATTGAACGAAGACAATCCGCTCGCCAGGATCTTTTATGGACGTGTGCGTTTCAAAGCAGTGACGGCTTGTTATTTCTTTTCCAAGGAAGGCAAGGTGCAGCACCTGATTCATGAGTTGAAATACAAAAGTAATACTGATGCAGGCGTTTTTCTAGGTCAAGAATTGGGAAAAACGCTCAAGGAAGCACCCTTGTTCCAAGGTGTTGATTATTTGATCCCAGTGCCGTTGCATCCCAAAAGGGAGAAAGAACGGGGATACAATCAGAGTCTGATGATTGCCCAAGGTATCCATGAGGTGACAGGCATTCCTGTTGGGAAAGACTATTTGTTTCGAAAAGTGAACACGGCTACCCAGACCCATAAATCGAAAGAGGATCGTTGGCTGAATGTGAAGGATATATTTGCTGTCAGGCATTCAGAGTGCCTTGAAGGTAAGTATGTTGTGCTGGTGGACGATGTGCTCACTACGGGTGCGACCTTGGAGGCCTGCGCACTTGCTTTGTCAAAGGTACCGAGAATTACGATCAGTTGTGCCACGGCAGCATGTGCAGGAGTATGATTTCGGGAACGGATGACGGCTGCTAGACTCAAATATCGAACCAACCAAGAACAAGCTTTTGAGAATGCTTATTATGAAATAGCAGTTTTACAAAGAGAAAACACAGAATTGCGTGAGAAGATCGTAAAGCTTCAAAAAGAGATAGAAAACCTTAAACAATAGCAATTTAATTCTTATCTTTGCTCGTTATATTGTAATATGCCTCAGTCTATACTGAAAATAAAGAACTTGAAAATAGACTTCCTCAGCGATGAAGAATGGCACAAGGTAGTGCATGGCATCGACTTTGACGTCTATGCCGGTCGTACCTTGGGCATCGTGGGAGAGTCGGGGTCGGGCAAGTCGGTGAGTAACCTTGCGGTAATGCACCTGCTCAACCCCAAAGTCAGCCGTGTCAAGGCTGACGCCATGCTTTTGGAGGGGATGGACATCAAGGGCTTTAACGAAAAAAAGATGGCTGAGGTACGGGGCAAGCGTATTGCCATGATCTTTCAAGAGCCAATGACATCGCTGAACCCGGTGTATCGTTGCGGACAACAGGTCTCGGAGATGATCCGGCAACATGAAAAGGTGACAAAAAAGGATGCTCGCGATCGGGTGATCTCGTTGTTCCGTCAGGTGATGTTGCCGCGGCCTGAAGCAATCTACGACAGCTATCCTCATGAACTCAGCGGAGGACAAAAACAACGCGTGATGATTGCCATGGCCATCGCCTGCAACCCGCAGATTCTTATCGCCGACGAGCCTACCACCGCCCTTGATGTTACTGTACAGAAAGAGATTCTCAAATTGTTAAGGCAACTTCAGCAGGAAACCGGCATGGGCATGGTGTTCATCACCCACGACTTGGGGGTGGTAGCCGAGATTGCCGACGATGTTGCGGTGATGCATAATGGTGAAATATTGGAGAAAGGCGCGGTACAGGAAGTGCTTCAACATCCGCAACATCCTTACACTCAAGGTCTTCTCGCCTGCAGGCCTCCTTTGAAGATCAGACTAAAGAAACTCCCCATCGTGAAGGAATTCCTTGACGGGCAATGGGCCGGTGGCAAGGAGCAGATCCTTCGTGAGCTGCAAATCACCGACGAGGAAAGGCAACTGCATCTCAAACAGCTTTATGCCCAAGAGCCTTTGTTGAAGGTCGAACATCTTCAGACTTGGTATCCTTTGAAAAAAGGTATCTTCGGCCGTGTTTATGACCATGTCAAAGCCGTTGATGACGTCAGCTTGGAGGTGTTCGAGGGGGAGACTTTGGGCTTGGTGGGCGAGTCGGGGTGTGGAAAGACTACCTTGGGACGCAGTATTCTGCGGCTGCAGGAGCCTACCGGTGGCAAGGTTTGGTTCGACGGGTTCGAGGTGACCGCGTTGAAAGCCGCTTCGCTTCGCGACTTCCGTAAGCAGGCGCAAATCGTGTTTCAAGACCCTTACTCTTCCCTAAATCCTAGGATTCGCATCGGGGAGGCTATAGCTGAGCCGTTAAGGGTCCATGGCATCGAGACCGACCGCAAGAAATGTCGCCTGATTGTGGGCGACCTGCTGGAACAGGTCGGTTTGGAAGCCGCGCATTACGACCGTTATCCACACGAGTTCTCTGGCGGACAGCGCCAACGCATCTGCATCGCCCGCGCTCTGGCAGTGAATCCCAGGCTGGTCATCTGCGACGAATCAGTGTCGGCCCTCGACGTTTCGGTGCAGGCCCAAGTGCTTAACTTGCTTAACCGACTCAAAGATGAACGTCACCTTACGTATATCTTTATTTCCCACGACTTGAGCGTAGTGCGTTTCATGAGCGACCGTGTTCTGGTCATGTACAACGGGAATCCGGTGGAATACAATGATGCGGACACGCTCTTCGAAAACCCGCAAAACGACTATACTAAGAAACTTATTGCTGCAATTCCTACTAACAAATAAATTACTAACTAACCATTTTTTATTTTGCTATGAAAAAAGTTCTACTTTTCGCTTTCGCCCTCCTTTTCGCGATGGCAAGCATGGCACAAAATCGTGCGATTTTGTTGCAAGAATCGTTTGATGGCAGTTCCATCCCAACCGGATGGAGTATTGTCGGTCAGACCAGTAACTGGTCGGTGTCGGCCACAAATAATGCTGGCGGTTCGGCTAACGAGATGAAGTTGGATTGGAGTCCCCAATTCAACGGCATGACCCGTCTCGTTTCTCCCGCTGTGGACCTTACCGGTCTCACCAGCGTGGTGTTTTCCTTCAAGCATGCCTTGGACAACTATCAGGGATCCAATACCATCGGCGTGGCTACCTCATCCGATGGTGGCAACACTTGGAACCAAGCTTGGACCCATCCCTACAATACCAGCTCCTCTTGGTCAGAGAGTATAGAGGTTACCACCCCCGACGTGGGTCAATCCAGTGTGCAGTTCTGCATCTTCTTCAACGGTAGCAGCTACAACATCAACGACTGGTATTTCGACGACATCGTGGCATTCACGCTCGAAAACCTCGACCTTGGCTTGGAGGCTTCTACCTTGCCCGCTTTTGTCGGCAGTGGTGATGTCAACATGGGCATCAAAGTTTTCAACTATGGTATTACTCCTGTGACTTCTGTGGAAGCCTCCTATCAAGTCGCAGGCAGCAGTGCGGTCACCGAGACTTTCGATGTCAACATCCCTTCCTTGGGCAGTGCCACATTGAACTTCAACACGCCTCATACGTTTTCCCCAGGTTCATTTACAGTGAACTTTAGCATTAACAAGGTGAATGGCGGTGCCGACGATGTCGCGGAGAACAACACGGTTTCCAATACCCTCTCTGTGGCGCTTACGGCAACGGAGATGATCCCCATGATCGAGCACTTCTCCTCCTCCACCTGCGGACCATGTGTCAGCGTCAACAATCAGATGCTGAACTTCTGCAACAACAATGTCGGTCGTTTCACCTATACCAAATATCAGATGAACTGGCCCGGAAACGGTGACCCGTACTACACCAATGAAGGCGGCGTGCGTCGTAATTATTACGGCGTGAGCGCTGTTCCCCAGTGCTTCCTTGATGGTGAAGACCAAGGTTTCGCGGCCGTGCTTCAAGCCAACTTTGACAATCATGCTGCCCGTACTGCCTTCATGGATGTCAGAGGTTCGTTCACTGTGGAAGGCAACACCATCCATGTGTTGGTTGATGTCATGCCGTTCATTGATATCAACGCTCGCGTGTATGTCTCTGTGAACGAGAAGGAAACCCATAACAATGTGGGTGGCAATGGCGAAACTTCTTTCCACCACGTCTTCATGAAGATGTTACCCAACGCTGAAGGTACTACCCTTGACTTCGCTGCTGCACAGTTGCAACAATTGGAGTTCACTCAGGACATGTCGGGTACCCATGTGGAGGAAATGAGCGACCTTGAAGTGTCGATCTGGGTGCAGAACTATGCCAGCCACGAGGTGCTGAACAGCCATTTTGCCTACGAATACACCGATGTGCACCCCTATCCTGTACAGAATCTGACATTGGCAGCCGAAGGCAACAACCTGGTAGCCTCTTGGAATGCTCCTACCGGTGGCAACGCTACGGGTTATAACGTTTATGTCAATGGTCAATTGGCCGTGGAAGGCACTACGGATCTGCAATACCAGTTCGCTGGCGATCCCAACGTCTTCTCCCTCGTTGAGGTGGTTGCACTGTACGGCGAAAGCAATACTTCCGTCAAGGCAGTTGCCTCTTTAGGTGGCGACCAGCCTGTGGTTTGCAATCCTGTGACCAATTTGACGGCCGAGGCCTACGAGTATAATGGTGAACACGGTGCCTTGGTGTCCTGGACCGAGCAAGAAGGAGCCACGGGTTATCAGATTTGGGTGGGTGAAGAGTACTTGGGCGATGCCTCTGGTCAGCCGATCTTTATCGGTTTCACGGGCGAACCTCTGGGCCTCTACACCATCGGTGTCGTTGCAATCTATGCCGACTGCGAATCAGAGATGACTACGGTGGAGTTCAATTGGAATTACGATTCTTTGGATGAGCATCCGATGGCTACGGCAATCTATCCCAACCCGACCTCTGGCAATTTCACCATTGAAGGTGTGAATGTGGTATCGGTGGAGATCTACAACCTTGTTGGCCAAAAGGTTTATGAGGCCCAAGGCAAGACCATCAATGTGGATGCCGCCGACTGGGACAAAGGCATCTATTTGGTCAAAGTCAGCGACCAAAACGGTGCGGTTGAAACCCGTAAGCTGATGGTGAAATAAAGTAATTCGGAATGCGGAATTCGGAATTCGGAATTAACCTTTGGAAGATAATAATTCCGAATTCCGAATTTCGAAATCCGCATTTCCTTGTTTCTGGAACCGGTTCGTGATGTCCTTCACACGACCGTCAGCCAGACGTTTGATCATACGCTGGTTGGTGGTGAGTGAATTCAATGGGCCGTATTTGGCGTCGTAACGCCCGGTCTTGATATAGTCAAACGTCTCTTCATGGAAGGCCTCTGGCAATTCGTTTCTGCCAGAATACCAAGCTGTTTTCATATCCTTGTATTTGTTCTTGATATGCATGGCAAGGTTGGCCACGTCGTAGGGCTCTGCGTCGCCACCCATGAAACATACACAAGTGATACCTGACTTGTATTGGTCCACCAGCTTGTCCAACGCCTCCTTGTCGAGCACATATCCCACATCTTCCCATAGGTACCTGCTGTGACAGCCAACGCACTGGTTAGGACAGTTGGATATGTTGATTGCCAAGGTTACTTCGTCGGGGACTTCCTGAAAGACGATATCGAAATTGGCATATTTTAGCATCGGTCGATTTCCTTTTTGCTGTAATACCTTCTGTGGGCTTCCTCTTGTCTGGCTTCCGAGAAGTTGCTGATGCGTTTCAGGTAGCCAATGATTCGGGTAAGGTAATCTATATTGTGGCTGTGGCACTTCGGGCATTCCTTCAAGTAGCGCTTGTCGATATGTCCGCAGTCGTTACAGATGGTATTCGGGATGTTAAACGTAAAATAGTTGCAGCCTTCGCGAGCGGCTACGCGGAGCAGTTGTCGGTACTGTTCCTTGCTCAAGTGCTCCTCGAGGTTACAATGCAGTGCGGATCCACCGGTGAGGTGTTTGATGTATTTCTCGCCGTGGAGGCGGAACTTGTCGAGGACGTTGGTGTTGGGGTCTTCCACGATGTAGAAATAGCTGTTGTAGCAGTCGCGGTGCACCTCATAGCCGTCTTCCTTGTCCCACTTGGCGTGTTTCACACCCACGTTCTCGGCGGGGATCATCTCGCAGTTGAACATCAGCTCTTTGGAGCGGTATTTTTTGTTGTATCTCTCAATGAGGCCGAGCACGTCTTGGACAAACTTTTCGTAGTCGGGGTTGTCGGTGATCGGGATCTTGAGGAATTCGGCGGCTTCCACCAACCCGTTCACGCCGATCGTGAGATACTGGCGTGACAGGTTGATGTAACCGGCATCGAACAAGGGCAGCATGCCTTTCGACTGCAGCTCCTTGAGGTTTTCGTTGTAGCAAATCTGCACCTTGTGGCAGAGATCGACGATCTCTTCCAGGAAGGTGAGGTAATGCATGTTGTTGCGAACCGCATACTGGATGCAGCGGTTCAGGTTGATGGTGAGCACACTCTTTGATCCGGTGGATACGCCGCCGGCACCGAGGGTATAGCTGAAGCCGTTGTCCTGGATCTCGTTGCG
This sequence comes from Bacteroidales bacterium, assembly GCA_017965765.1. Taxonomy (GTDB): domain Bacteria; phylum Bacteroidota; class Bacteroidia; order Bacteroidales; family F082; genus Limimorpha. The sequence continues at coordinate 4,865 of JAGCPJ010000022.1, read as the reverse complement.
CAGACGGCAGCAAGACGACAGTGAGTCGGCATTGTCACTGAGGTAGGTGAAGAACGAATGTCCTTCAGCGTACATCTCTGCAGTGAAGTCGCCCCATTCCTGGTCGATGACATCGCCATCCTTCGAGAGCAAAGCCATGGTCTCCACGGGGAAGGTCAACACACTTCTCAGACGTTCAGCGTTGAACCACTTCATGAAACGCTTCTGCAGCCAACTCAGGGAATCCCAATCGGGTTTGGAACCGTCGGGGAAGTAGAAGTTGCCAAACAGCGACTCGAAATAGTAACGGTCGTAGTAGGCAATGTTCCAGAATACGGATTGATAGTTTCTGGCTCCTGCGGGTTGGTTGAGCGAATAGACGATCTGCTGGAAACAGTCGGTGATCACCTTGTCGAGGGTCCGCGGTTTCAGCGAGTGATCGACTACCTCGTCAGCGCGTTTGTAGTAGTCTTTCCCGTAATCGAGACCGATGAAGTAGTTCATGTACATGAGGAACTCAGGCGTGGCACAAGCTCCAGAGAGCTGTGACGACACCATGAACACCATGTTGATAAACCCACCGCAGAACGAGCGTAGCTTGGTGGGTGCCGTCGAGTTGCCTCCGATGGATGCCGTGCCTTCGTTCAGCCAAGGATACATGGTGATGGAGGCACAGTAGTTGGCCAATGAGGTCTCGTCGTTCTTGTAGATGAAATGGTTGTTGAGCAGATGCATGTACCTGTCGGCAAGCTCCTTGCCATACACCTCTTTGATGCGGTCGGTGAGCATGCGGCGGTTGATGCGGATGAAACTCGACTTCGGCAACTCACCCATCAGCGTGGCGATGTTCTTCTTTTCCACGTTGGCGTTGGCGTCGAACTTCGAGCCCGTAGCGGCATTGGAGGCGTTGACATAGTTGCTCAAGAACTCGATCTTCTCGCGCACCTCACGGTCTTCCGTGTGCTTCTGGCGATAGAGGATGTAGTTCTTGGCCACCGTGTAATACTGTTCCGCCATCAAGGCAGTCTCCACCTGGTTCTGAATCTCTTCCACCGTGATGCCGTTGGTGATCCTCACCCGGCTCAAAATGGCGTTGAGATCATCGTCCGTGGCGTAGAAACCTGAAGCTAAAAATGCTTTGCTGATGGCGTTTTTGATTTTGTCAACAGAGAATGCCTCCTCGCGGCCGTCTCTTTTTTTAATATACAAACCACCGTTGCTCATATAATGTGCTCGTTATCAAATAGTTACAAAAAGAATGTCTCGTGATTTCCCCATAGGGATCTTGTCTTGCAAAAGTATAATATTTCCAAAGTGCTTTTTATTAATGAACCCAAATTAATATATCAACAAAAATATCAACAACCTAATCGGTTGATTTCATTATTTTTGCAATCGAAAAATTTCAAAACGAAATAAAACCGACCTTTTTTTAAGAAATCCATCATGGGAAAGAAGAAGAAACTTGAAAATAAATTAAGTGTTTTCACGAACGCCATCCTCAGCATCTTTGGAGAGAACCCTTTCCGGCCGATGAACTACAAGCAGATCTGTAAGGTCTTGGGTATCAAAGACGCCGCCGGGAAAGACGTGGTTTACAACATCCTTGTCGATCTCTTTGAGCAAGGCAAATTGCTGGAGGAACGCCCCTATCGTTATATCCTGAATCCTGAATACTTGCAGGAATATGGTCCCAAGACCCAATACGTGGAAGGTACCGTGGATATGAAATCGACGGGCAAGGCCTACGTGGTGCTCGACGACGAGGCAGGTGAAGATGTGTTCATCGCTGCCAACAATACGGGACAGGCCTTGCATGGCGACCGTGTCAAGGTGGCTATGTTTCCCAAGCGAAAGAACAAGAAGCCGGAAGGTGAGATCGTGGAGGTGCTCCAGCGCAAGCACACGGACTTTGTCGGCGTCCTGCACATCTCCCACGGCTACGTGTTTGTGGTGCCCGACATGGATTCGATACCGGTGGATATCTTTATCCCCAAAGGTGAACTCCACGGCGCCAAGAATGGCCAAAAGGTGGTGGTGCATCTGGTGGATTGGCCTGAGAACTCGGGAAATCCTTTCGGCGAGATCATCCGTGTGCTAGGCAACCCAGGCGAGAATGATGTGGAGATGGAGTCCATCCTGCTGGCGCACGACTACCCCATCGAGTTTCCGAAAAAGGTCGAGAAAGAGGCTGAGAAGATAGAAGACAAAATACAGAAGGCAGAAGTCAAAAAACGTAAGGACTATCGTGACATTTTCACCATCACCATCGACCCCCAGGATGCCAAGGACTTCGACGATGCCATCTCGTTACGGAAGCTAGACAACGGCCATTGGGAGGTGGGTGTGCATATCGCCGATGTGTCGCACTATGTGCGTCCCGGCTCAGCCATCGACGAAGAGGCTTACAACCGCGGTACCTCAGTGTATCTGGTTGATCGCACCATCCCGATGTTGCCCGAGAAGTTGTGCAACAACGTTTGCTCCTTGCGTCCCGATGAGGAGAAGCTGACCTTTTCCGCAGTTTTTGAGATGGATGACGATGCCCATGTGCTGAACCATTGGATCGGAAAGACCATCATCAAGTCGTGCCGGCGCTATGCATACGAGGAGGTACAGGCCATGATCGAAGGTGGCGAGGGCGATTACAAGGATGAGATCCTCACCTTCCACCATCTGGCGACCAAGCTGCGTGAAAGACGCATGGCTCAGGGCAGCTTGAACTTCCATTCCGAAGAGGTGAAGTTCATCTTGGATGAGCAGGGCAAACCCATCGATACGTACGTTCGGGTGCAGAACGAGTCGCACGAACTCATCGAAGACTTCATGTTGCTGGCCAACCGTACGGTGGCGGAGACTTTTGGCAAACCTGGAAGTCCGTGGAAAAACCACACCTTTGTATATCGTATCCATGACGAACCCAACCCGGAGAAGTTGAACAATTTCTTGCGATTGATCTCCAGGCTGGGTTATACCATGGACATCAGTTCGCGTTCCAAGTTGGTGAAATCGTACAACAAGTTGTTTGAAGATGTGGATGGCAAAGGAGAGAAAAACCTAGTGGAGACGGTGGCCATCCGTACCATGGCCAAGGCCGTTTACAGCACGGAAAACATTGGCCACTATGGTTTGGCCTTCGACTATTACACCCACTTCACCTCCCCGATTCGCCGTTATCCCGACTTGATGGTGCATCGTTTGATTGAGAGGTATCTTATTGAAAACCAAGGTAGTGTAGATAGGAAGGAATATGAGGAGTATTGCGTCCACTCGAGTGAAATGGAGAAGCAGGCCGAGGAGATGGAACGCCAGAGTGTGAAATACAAGCAGGCGGAGTACTTGCAGGACAAGATCGGGCAGGTCTTTGACGGTTTGATTTCTGGCGTCAGCAAGTGGGGTTTGTATGTGGAACTGAAGGACAGCAAGTGCGAGGGTCTGGTTCGCTATGAAGACATGCCGGGCGACTACTATTACCTCGACGAGGAGAATTTCCGGGTCATTGGACAGGATTCGGGACGTGTCATCCAGTTGGGTGATGAAGTCAGGGTGATCGTGAAAAACGTCAATTTGTTGAAACGTCAGATGGATTTCGAGATGATTCTTGAGCCGACGAAGAAAAAAAGTGGAAAGCGATACAGGAATTGAAAAATTATTCTTAATTTTGCAACCGCAAAAGAAGCCACTTTAGCTCAGTTGGTAGAGCAACGCATTCGTAATGCGTAGGTCGTTGGTTCGAGTCCGACATGTGGCTCAAAGGAAAAGCCCCTTTCAAAGGGGCTTTTTGTTTTCTAACATCCACTGGATGTTTCCGGGGGTAATTCTTTTATTGCTTCACGATCTTGTCGGTGTAGGATTCACCGTTTTTCAGCGTGACACGCAGGGTATAGACGCCCGAGGAAAGCCCCGTCAGATCTATCTGATCCATAAAACCACTTTGCGAGGATAACAACCGGCCGCTGAAGTCATACAGCTCCAAACTTTTAGGCTTCACGTCGGGTGAAAACTCCAACGATATCCGATCGTTTGCAGGATTAGGCCATAAGACGTAGGGTCTGACCAAAGATTCAAGCTCCGGAACGGCAAGTGTGCCGTCGGCAAAGAACTTGAGCAAAAACACATCGGGTTCATAGCTGTAGGAACCGCCCGAGTTGATGTTGGAACTGAAGCTGAATCCCGTGATCAGGCAGCCGTCATCATGGGTGATAGCGGCATCTTGTGGATAATAGATCTTCATGTTGTATTCAGGGAGATAGCGGTTCCAATACCTACGCCAAAGAAGGTTGCCCTCGAAATCCATCCTGCCCACCACGAAACAGTTCATATAGTCATACCCGAAGATCTCCCCCTTCGAGTAAACGAAATAAAAACCGCCGTCGCTCACCGGCAGTATCGGCACAATCATCATGAGGCTGTCGTTCACGGACGTTTCTCCTTCCATGGCACATGACACAGCCTCCCCCTCGGGACTCACTTTCAGGAAGCCTATGCCGTAACAATCATCATGTATTCCCTGATAAATGTCCTGATAGATGACGTCCGCCTCGTTCGCCATGATCAGAGCGCCGTCCGACATGACGGCTATCGCATGCCTTCCACTCGTTGACCACTGTACAGGAAAAAGCGAGAAGCTCAAGCTGGGATAGGTATTTGTCGGATCCATTTCCACGTATCTATCAGGCAGCACCATCTGTCCAACCACTTCCAACTCCCTGTTCATCCGCAGCAGAACCATCTGGCCATCCGGCTTGGATTCCTCATACTCCACAAGGCCGTAGTCCCCGCTCCCGTCAGCAAACTCAAACACCTTTTGGAACTGAGACTGAAGCGGAACATCCGCAATGCCGTCAAGTTCGCCATCCGGTGTCAGGCGGAAAACAAAACGGGAA
>JAGCPJ010000021.1 GCA_017965765.1 Bacteroidales bacterium | reverse complement strand
TTGCAGACTGTGACCGCCACTGTGCTCTACGGCGGAGAAGAGGCAGAATATCCAGGAGGCGTTTACACCGTTTTAGACATGGTTATCAGGGGACAGGCATACTACGACCGTCTCCACTTTACCGGCGATGCCACCATCATCCTTCCTGATTGGTGTTCCTTCGGCGTTGCTGCAACCAAAGAGGACAACGAGTACTGGCTGCACGTCGATGGCGACCTTACCATCTACGGTCAGGAGTATGGCAACGGACAATGCCTTTTCTCAAATGTCACCGTCAATGGCCATGTCAATGTTTATGGCGGCTGGGTAGTTTTATACAATATCTCGGCCAATGAAATCAACCTTAGTTGGACGAGTATCCAAAACGAGCACATGGTCAATCCAACCCAAGGTACTACTGTGAATCTGCTTAAAGATTTCATGTATTATGATGATGACAATAATCGCCATGTAATCAATGCCCAACAAAATGTTGACATCACTACTATAGCCGAGCGTTACCTCAAGCCCTACGCCGAGACTATTGACGTCAGCTATATCGACGAAAATGGCGACACGCATACCGAGAACGCCACCGTGCTTTTTGGCGACGAGACGAGTCTCAGCGGTGGCACCTACACCATTATAAACTACACTTCATTCAGCCAGGCGGTCAGCTTCAGCGGCAACACCAAGCTTATCATTCCTGACGGCATAGAGGTCTATGGCTATTATCAGGGAGGTGGCATCAACCTCAACGTCACCGGCGACCTAGCCATCTACGGTCAGGAGAACCGGAGTGGCACTGTTCTTTACATTAATGCCTCTGTCTCGGGCGCTGTCACCGTCAGCAATGTTAGGGTCATATATTCGTTCATCAATAGTGAAAGCGATATTCTTATCGCAGGTGGTGAGCATGAGTATGGCCAACTCAGCGCCAACGGCACCATCACCCTTGGCCACCTTACCTTCAACGACGAGATCTATTGCGAAGATTATGAAGGTACCGTAGCCATTAGGGCAGGCCAAAAATTTGCTCATCAAAATGGTCCGTTTGGCGATGTAATCCTTACGGGCACACTCACGGACGAAGAGGTGGCCGCAATTGCTGGAACACGCATCTATCCTTACATTGAACCCACGGTGACGCAGACGATAGCGTTGACGGCGGGATGGAACTGGGTTTCCATCAACGTGGAAGTAACGTTGAACGAGTTGAAGGCGGCCTTAGTGGCTGCTGAGCCAGGCGCCAGTCCGACGATCAAGTCGAAGGGCAAAGGCCAGACGGCCTACAACGGTACGATTTGGACGGGAGCATTGAAGTCTATCGACTTGTCGCAGATGTACGAGATCAAGGTGGCCAATGACTGTGAGGTCATGCTGGAGGGGGTGCCGGTCAACCCGGCCGACCATCCCGTCACGATCAAGAGCGGAGCCAACTGGATTGCGTACCCGCTCAGCACGGACATGTCTGTGGCCAACGCCTTCGCAGACTTTGGGGTGAAGGGCGACTACGTCAAGTCGAAGACCGGCGGCCAAGCCGCTTGGAACGGCATGATATGGACTGGTGCACTCAAGAGACTTGTGCCTGGCCAGGGATACATCTACAACTCCACTGTCTCGGGCGACAGAACGTTCACGTTCCCTTCCGAAGATCAATAAAACAACGTCTATATTGAGAACGCCTCGGCATAAAGAAGCATCTGCTTCAACATGGAAAGCAAACCATTGGAACGGGTCGGTGAGAGGTGCTCCTTCAAGCCGATCTCATCCAAAAACGATAGGTCAGCTGACAAGATGTCTTGTGGGGTCTGACCTGAAAACACCTTGATCAACAGATAGATGATGCCCTTGGTGATCACGGCATCACTATCGGCAGTATAATAGACCTTGCCGTCCTTGAGTTCAGCATGGAGCCATACACGGGATTGGCATCCGTTGATCAAGTATTGGTCGTTGCGGTATTGTTCGTCAATGATGGGACACTCCTTCCCCATCTCGATCAGCATGGCATAACGGTCCATCCAATCGTCAAACATCGAGAAATCCTCGATGATCTGGTCTTGTATTTCTTTGATTGTCATATTCTACCGATATGGCACCCCGATGGGGTGTGGTTACCTTAACATATTTGCGGCACGTTCCACCGCCTTAACTAAAACCTCAACCTCTTCCAAGGTGTTATACAAAGCGAACGAGGCGCGCACCGTGCCAGGGATACCGAAACGGGTCATCACAGGCTCGGCGCAGTGGTGACCGGTGCGGACCGCCACCCCCATCTTGTCAATAATGGTGCCAAGATCGTAAGGATGGATGCCGTCGATGATGAAACTCACCAGGCCACTGTGCTCAGGGGCCTTACCGATGAACCGCATACCCTCAATCGCCGAGAGCTTCTCCATGGTGGTTTTTACCAACTGATTTTCATGTTCTTCCACCGCTTTGCGGTCTAGATGCTCTAGGAACTGGATAGCAGTCTCCAAGCCCAAGGCAGCACCCACATTGGGCGTACCTGCCTCAAACTTAAAGGGCAATTTATTAAAGGTGGTCTTCTCAAAGCTCACAGTATCCACCATCTCACCTCCAAACTGATAAGGCGGCATCTGTTCCAGCAACTCGGTCTTGCCATACAACCCACCGATGCCCATGGGAGCATACATCTTGTGACCTGAGAACACGAAGAAGTCACAATCCAAATCCTGCACATCAATGGGCAGATGGGCTATGGATTGGGCACCATCGACCACTGTAATCGCACCATATTGGTGGGCCAGACGAATCATTTCCTTCACGGGATTCACTGTGCCGAGGGTGTTCGACACGTGGGCCATCGCCACAATCTGCGGACCTTGCTTCAGCAAGTCTTCGTAAGCTTGAAGGTCAAGCACGCCGTTGTCATCCATCGGAGCGACAAGGAGTTTGCCGCCATACAACTGGACCATTTGTTGCCAAGGAACCAGGTTGGAATGGTGTTCCATGGCGGTGATTAGAACGGAAAACGGAGAACGGAAAACGGAGAGTTTGCCATTTTCCGTTTTCCGTTTTCCGTTTTCCGTTCCCAGCGACGTTGCCAATAGGTTCAGCGACTCGGTGGTGCCACGGGTGAAGACGATCTCGTGTGTTTCTTTGGCGTTGATGAAGCGGGCCACGGTGCGGCGGGCGTGTTCGTAGGCTTCGGTAGCCATCTGACTGAGGTAATGGACCCCACGGTGGATGTTGCAGTTTTCGTGCAAGTAGTAGTCGCGTTCCCGCTCGATGACACAAAGGGGCTTCTGGGTAGTCGCCGCGTTGTCGAGATATACCAAGGGTTTGCCATAAACCTGCTGGTCAAGGACGGGAAACTGTTGCCGCAACGTATTAATGTCCATTGTTCACGGGTTTTTTACAGTGTAAAACGCAACGGTCACAACTAGAAAGCTCTCCGCGTAAACGGCGTTTGATCATGTCCTCAATGGTATCGCGTAGGCTGTCGATCTTTATTTGATTGCTGATCTCCGCTGCGAAGGCATACATCAACAGCATACGGGCATTGGCCTTGCTGATGCCACGCTGCCGCATGTAGAACATGGCTTCCTGATCCAGCTGTCCAGTGGAGGTGCCATGGGAACATTTCACATCGTCGGCATAGATCTCCAAGAAAGGTTTGGTATCGATCTTGGCCGTTGGCGTCAGAATGATGTTGGCGTTGTTCTGCTGGGCATCGGTCTTCTGGGCGCCAGGAGCCACATACACATGGCCGTTGAACACCGCGGAAGCCTCTTCATCCATGATACCCTTAAAACGGGTGTCGCTGGAACAATGCGGAACGTTATGGTTGATCTTCAGATAGTTTTCCACATGCTGTTTCCGATCCACCAGATAGAGGCCATACACCTGGGTCTCGCAACCCTCACCGTCAATATCGACTTCAATATGGTTGCGCAGATCCCCTGCATTGAAGCTGATGACAACGAAATGCACCCGGCTGTCGCGCTCCTGATGGATGTGGATATGGGTCTTTAGGCCAGTAGTATCGTCAAGGTTCTGGATGCGGTACATCTCAAGAAAGGCATTCTCCTTGACGACGATGTCGCAACGCTCCTCATTGGCCTGGAGGTGCGTCGTGTCGTCCGACAACACGATCTGCCGGTACTGCCCACTTTCGACTACGATATTGTTTTCAAGAAAGTCCATCTCACCGAGCATTACAGGTTCATTTCCTTGATCCATTCGTAACCTTTCTCCTCCAACTCGATGGCGAGGTGTTTACCACCCGACTTGACGATACGGCCATCGTACATCACATGGACGAAATCCGGGACGATATAGTCGAGGAGCCGCTGGTAGTGCGTGATCACCACGAAGGCGTTGTCCTTGTTGTGCAACTGGTTGACGCCATTGGCCACGATACGCAGGGCGTCAATGTCCAAGCCCGAATCCGTCTCGTCGAGAATGGCGAGGTTGGGTTCCAGCATGGCCATCTGGAAGATCTCGTTTTTCTTCTTCTCGCCACCAGAATAACCTACGTTCACGAAACGGTTCTGCAGTTTCTCCGTGATCTCCACCATGGCCTGCTTCTC
>JAGCPJ010000020.1 GCA_017965765.1 Bacteroidales bacterium | reverse complement strand
TTGGCTTCGGTGGCGATGGAGGCATGGTCGGTGCCGGGGACCCAGCAGGCATTCTTGCCTTGCATACGGGCGCGGCGAATCAAGATGTCCTGAATCGTGTTGTTCATCATGTGGCCCATGTGAAGTACGCCGGTGACATTGGGTGGCGGGATCACGATGGTATAGGGTTCGCGTTCGTCGGGCGTGGAGTGGAAGTAGTTCTTGTCCATCCAGTGCTCGTACCATTTGCCTTCAACATCTTGAGGGCTGTATTTGCTGCTGATTTCCATAGTCATAAAAATAAGCCGCAAATTTAGGGATTTTTCGGGGAAGAAAAGTAAAAATGTTTTAATTTTGCGAAAACTACACGTTGTAAATGACTAGAGCGAAGCTTTATTACATTATTGAGCATGGGGAAGAGGGTGGGCCATGGGGCATTGTTTACGATACCATCATGCTGCTGGCCATCACCGCAAGCATCATCCCTTTGATGTTCGTGGAGAACCATCCGGCTTTCCATATCATTGAGTTGGTTACCGTGACCTTGTTCATCATCGACTATATCTTGCGTTGGATGACGGAGGACTACCGTTCTGGTAAGGGCAAGAAGGCGTTTGCAACCTATCCCATCACATTCTGGGCCATCATCGACTTGCTGTCCATCTTGCCTGCGCTGAGTATCCTTTCCAAGGGCTTCAAGATCTTCCGTGTCACCCGGTTGTTGAAGGTGTTGCGTCTGTTCAAGTTCTTCCGTTACACCGATCAGGTGCAGATGCTATGGAACGTAATCAAGAAGGAACGCCGGGTGCTGATGAGCGTCCTCTGCATCGCCATCTTCTACGTGTTCCTCACCGCCTTGATCATGTTCAACGCGGAGCCGCATGTCAATCCCGTGACAGGAGCCACCACGTTCGGGGACTTCTTTGACGCCTTGTATTGGTCCACGGTGACTCTCACCACAGTGGGCTATGGCGATTTGACACCGGTCACCGACATCGGTAGGGTGGTCAGTATGTTGTCTTCACTGTTTGGCGTTGCCGTCATCGCACTCCCTTCAGGCGTCATCACAGCGAGTTACCTGGAGGAGTTGCGCAAGCGGAAAAACAAGAACAATCACGAGGAGGGTGAGCATGTTTAAAAACATCGTCTTCGACTTCGGTGGGGTTCTCTTGGACTGGAATCCGCATTACCTTTATGATCCTTATTTCGGCGATGTCGAGAAAGCGGAATGGTTTCTGACCCACATCTGTACCTACGAATGGAATGCCCAGCATGACAATGGGAAGCCTATCGCCGAGGGTACGGCGGAGCTGATAGCCCTGCATCCCGAGTGGGAGAAGGAGATCCGGATGTATTACGACGAGTTCATGAAGATGATGGGCGGACAGATCCCAGGCATGGAGGAACTGGTAAAAAAGCTAAAAGCTAATGGCCAACGTGTCTTCGGTCTTTCCAACTGGTCCGTGGAGACCTTTGCTTTGGTCCGTCCCGTGTATCCAGTGCTCGACCTGATGGAAGACATGGTGATCTCGGGTGTGGAAAAGGTGATGAAACCGGATCATCGGATCTTTGAGCTGGCCTTGGACCGCTTCGGTATCAAGGCGGAAGAGACCGTCTTTGTCGATGACAATCCCAATAATGTCAAAGCTGCCAATGAATTGGGAATCCATGGGATCCTGTTCCATTCACGGGAGCAGCTGGAGAAGGAGCTTTATTGATCGCTTACCATTGTTTTTCTTACAGCACCTTCTGAAGTCTTGAGAAAATACACCCCTTCGGGAAGACCGCTCAAGTCGAGGGTGTTCGTGCCTTTGCGAACTTGGTGTCTTGCCAGTGTTCGTCCTAATAGGTCTAGCACGGTAATTTCCGTATCGGCCTCCACTTCGATGTTGACTTGCCCCGTAGTGGGGTTGGGCCAAAGCTGAAGAGAGGGTTGCTTGGCCTCGCCAAGGCCTGTAGTTCCTCCGCTGTTGGTGGTGAAAAACTTGTGAATCTCATTAAAATAACTGATATCGTACTGATTCTCATTAAGATACCAGTTGTGGTTGCCGCCGATGACCTTAAGGAGCCGCAACTCGGCATCCCCTTCGTAGGTATAACGCACAAAACGCAAACCGTCGTTGTGAAGGTCGGGTAGGGTGTCGATGACAGGCTCACCTGTACAATGGTTGGCATTCTTCCAATAGTTGATGATGGCGTCCACATTCAGTCCGAGGTTGCCTCCAAAATACTGTGAGTTACCGTCCCAGCCTACCACGGGATCGGCCGTGCCATGGATGTGCAGCATCTTAACAGGTGCCACCGGTGTGTGCGAGGCCATGGCGTGGGTGATGAGCCCGCTGACGGGAGCACAGGCCGTGATGCGGTCGCCGTGTTCGATAGCCATGCGGTGTGTCATGAAGCCTCCCATCGAGAAGCCGGTGAAGAAGACACTGTCCAGATCGACAGGATGCTGAGCTGCAAGGGAGTCGAGCAGCGCCATTAGGAAGCCCGAGTCGTCGATGTTGCTGTTCATCATCGCCGCATTCCACATGGTGGCACCTCCTTGCGAGAGGGCTTGTGGCACTACCAGCATCCATCCGAAAGCATCGGCCACCTGCTGGAAGTGGAACTCGTTGTCCAATCGGGTGATGTTGTCGCCCAAGCCATGCAGGAAATACAGGACAGGCATCGTCTCATTGTGTTGTGCTGGGATCTTCACCAGATATTCTCGTTGGCCGTTTTGCCATTCAAAATGCTGAATCTGCGCAAACCCTGCCGTCGTCAGCAGTAGAAGCGATAGTATGATGCCATATTTCTTTCCCATAACCCGTTGAATTTGATTGTTATTGGAGGCAAATATAGGTTTTTTTTGTTTTTTCACGAAACTTCCTTAACTTTGCAACTTTATTTGAGAAGTCTGAAAACAACAAATAATTATTAAAATCAAATTGTTATGATGGATTTTTTGAAAGAAAACTTGATGATCGTACTGTTGTGCGTGATTCTGGCTATCGTGATCCCTTTCTTGATCTATTACCTTCGCACTGCGAAGCGTTACCATCCGAAAGGTTTGATCGCTGCGGCACTCAGCAACATGGGTGAGCGTTTTGGTTACTATATCATGAACGCTATCTTGCTGCTGTTCCTTGTCTCAAAATTTGGTTTGCCTGATGGCGTCGGAAGTGTCATCTACTCGGTGTTCTATTTCGGCATCTATGTGCTTGCCTTGTTGGGCGGTATCATCGCCGACCGTACGCAGAACTATCACGGCACCATCCAGTGGGGCTTGATTATCATGGCTGTGGGTTATGTTGCCCTTGCCATCCCGCTCTTCAGCCGTGATGCACAAGGCATTATCGCCGATGGTACTGGCGCTTGGTGGGGTATCTTGATCTTCACCTGCGTGGCCTTGCTCATGATTGCCTTCGGTAACGGCCTTTTCAAAGGCAACCTGCAAGCCTTAGTCGGTCAGTTGTATGACAACTTCGAGGCAGAAGCTGCCAAGAAAGGCCCTGAAGCTCTGGCTGAAGCCAAGGACCGTCGCGACAGCGGTTTCCAGATTTTCTATGTGTTCATCAACATCGGTGGTGTGATCGCCCCCTTCGTGGCTCCGTTGCTGCGTGTTTGGTGGTTGAAGATTCATAACTTCCTTTATAATGCCGATATGCCGGCTCTCTGTCACCAGTTCCTGAAAGATGGTCAGGTGACGACCAAGTTCACCGAAACCATGGGCAATTCTGTGATCGATGCCAGCGCGGCTACCGACCTGACGCAGTTCTGTTCAGATTATATCGGTGTTTACAACCAAGGTATCCACTTCGCTTTCATCGCTTCGATGATTGCCATGATGATTTCCTTGATTGTGTTCATCTCCCAAAGGAAGAAATTCCCACAACCGGGCAAGAAACTGGCCGCCGAAGTGGCTGGCTATACGCCTGAAGAGAAGGCTGCCATGGCTAAGGAAATCAAGCAGCGTATGGCAGCCCTGTTCGCTGTGTTGGGTATCGCCGTGTTCTTCTGGCTCTCGTTCCACCAAAACAGTCAGTCGCTGATGGTGTTTGCCCGCGACTTCGTCAACTCCGAGTGGCTCGCTCCTGAGATTACTCAGGCATTGAATCCCTTGTTCGTAATCATCCTGACACCTATCGTCATGGGTATCTTCGCTGCCTTGGTCAGAAAGGGCAAGGGCGTTTCCACCCCGCGTAAGATTGCTTTGGGTATGTTCATTGCCGGCATCGCCTACCTCTTCTTGATGTCGCTCTCGCTGCTTAACGGTTATCCGTCAGGCAATGAGTTCCGTGCCATGGACAGCGCTACGATGGCTGCTGCAGGTTTGCACAAACAAGGCTATTGGGTGATGTTTGTCGTCTATTTCTTCCTAACCGTGGCTGAGCTGTTCATCTCACCGCTGGGTCTGTCGTTCGTGTCGAAAGTCGCCCCGCGTCACCTCCAAGGTCTCTGCCAAGGTCTGTGGCTCGCTGCCACCGCTATCGGCAACCTCTTCATCTTCGTTGGACCTCTCATGTACAACGCATGGCCGATCTGGGTGTGCTGGACCGTGTTCCTCGCCGTCTGCATCGTCTCCATGTCGATCATGTTGGGTATGGTGAAATGGCTTGAACGTGTCACTGCTTAATCTACCAACAGAGCACCCCTATGGGGTGCGGTGACAATTACTTAACCTTTATACTATGTTTAAGGGACATCCTAAAGGCCTCTATGCGCTCGCCCTCGCCAACACGGGCGAGCGCTTTGGCTATTATACTATGTTGGCCATCTTTG
>JAGCPJ010000019.1 GCA_017965765.1 Bacteroidales bacterium | reverse complement strand
GAGGCTTGTGCCATCTTGCCTTATCAATTTGCCGAAGGCAATGTGGTGCAAAAAATGCCAGAAAAGACCACTTTGGTGCTGCTCGCTGATGGTTATTGCGTCACAGATGGTTTCTATGACTTGATGGGAATCCCCTTTGTCGCAGGCAGTTATCCTGTTGACTCGTCGCAGGTGGCAGTCAGCGAGAGCCTGATTGTGAAGATGATGGAGCATGAGGACTGGAGCGACGGCGCGGTGGGGAAACAGATTTATATCTCTGACCATAGTTATTTTCGAGTTGGTAACAACTTGTTTATCGAGCCGCTGACCATTTCAGGCGTTTATCGCGACATCCGCGTGGGCAGTGCCCTCGAACCGAACCTGAAGCCGAGTTGCTATTTCCACGGTGATTTGTATAGTGGAACCAATTTCGATGGGGTCTATTTTGGTCGAAAGAGTATGCATCCGATGCGTTATTTGTTGGTCAAAGTGCGTCATGCCGTCAAGAAGACGAAAGAGAAATTACAAGCTGCCATTAAGGAGTTTGCCCAAGATGGTGAGGAACTTGAGGTGAAGTCGTATTCCGCCGAGGTGCGTGCCCAGTATGCTGACAACCGCAAAATGCGCAACACTATCTTGGTCGGAGCCTTGTTCGCCCTGCTCATCTCGCTCATCGGCTTGATCGGCTATGTCAGCGACGAGGCCAACCGTCGCAGCAAGGAGATCGCCTTGCGTAAGGTGCATGGTGCCATGTCGGGTGAGATCGTCAGGATGTTTGTTGGCGAGGTGTTAAAACTCTCGTTGGTGGCGGCTGTGATAGGAGGAGTGTGTGCATCCTTGGTCTCCTTTAAATGGCTGGAGCAGTTCACTTTCCGCATCACGACTTCGTGGTGGTATGCCATCGATGCCGCCGCGATAGTGTTGGTCATCGTTGGCATGGTCATCGGCATCTGTAGTTGGCGCATCGCACGGACCAATCCCGTAATATCTTTAAAGAATGAGTAACAAAAACAACTCAACAAATCAACATAAATGAAAACCTACCTGAAATTCCTCTCCAGAAATAAGCTTTTCACCCTCATCGAGGCGGTAGGCCTGAGCGGCTCATTGGCTTTCGTCATCATCGCCTTCTGCTATGTGATGCAGCAATACGCCATTACCAAGGAAAATCCTGACCGTGAACGCATCTACGCTGTGAGTTCTGATAAAACCAATTCTTACGGTATGAAAGACGCCATCGACGGCAAACTACCTGAGATTGAGTGTGTATCCCGTTTCCAATTCCATCGTGATGAAATCATCAAATCTAAAAGTCAGTCATTTGTAGGTACTCAGCTCCTCTGCGACCGCCAGTTCTTCGACATCTTCCCCGTGAAGCTGGTGGAAGGTAATCCCGATGAAATCACCCATCAAGGTGCAGCCTTCATCTCGGAGGATCTCGCCCGAAAGATAGATGGCGAAATCATCGGCCGGGAACTGATCATGCGTACCGACACCCTGAACATCGTCGGTGTGTTCTCTGATTTGGGTAGTTCCCTGATGTATCCTACCGAGGTCATCTCTAATTTTGAGACCAGTCGGAACACCGTGGATGTCATGTATCGGGAAAACCTCTACAATTGGTTTTCCAACATCAATGTGTTCCTCAAGGTAAGGCCAGATACCGACCGTGACGAGTTGTTGGAAAAACTGAAAGGTCTTTATGTGGAGACATATAAGAAAAGCAAGGAAAAAGGCGAAGATGTTAGCTTGATGCGCTTGGACGAGCTCTTCTTCAGCGGTTCTGCGGCCTTTCTCCGAAAGGGCGACAAATCTATGCTGAAAACCATGACTATCATTGGGCTGCTCTTGCTCATCTCAGCCCTGATCAACTATATCAACCTCAATCTCGCCTTGACGGGAAAACGCGCCAAGGAGATGGCTTCGCGACGGCTGCTCGGTGCCCAACGCTCGGACATTATAGGTAAATACTTGGCGGAATCATTCGTCTTCACATTGTGTTGCTTTGTGCTGGGCATGCTGATCGCCGAAGCCATCCTCCCTGTCGTGAACCAACTTTTGGGAGCCTCCATTGAAATCAGGGTGCCGTATTCACCCGTTTATCTCCTTGGTTATCTGATGATTGTTGTTTTGGTTTCGTTGTTAGCAGGGATGATTCCCGCCTTCATCATTGCCAAGACCCAGCCTATTGACGTGGTAAGGGGAACCTTCCGTTACCATAGCAAGATGGTGCTTTCCAAGATCTTTATTGTGTTGCAGAACGTATTGGCCATCGCCTTGATTGCCTTGGTGCTAACCATGGAGTTGCAGATGCGCCACATGGTGAATCGCCCCATGGGATTGAATATGGAAAATCTGTATTTCCATAGTTCCGACCTGAATTACACCGACGAGCTTGTGCCATGGATCAACGACCTTCGTGCCTTGCCTTGCGTGAAAGAAATCGGTTTTGCAGAAAATGTGCCTGGCGTTGTACGGATGAAGTTTGGTGTGAGAAAGAGTGACGAGCCTGAGAAAAACTTCCAAGTATGTCTGCTCCAATGCGATAAAGAAGCTTTCAAGATGTTTGGTTTCGAGGTGGTTGAACAATACAAGGAACCTGATCAAAACAGTTTTTGGATTACTGAAAACACCGTGGCGGGCATGACGGGCATGCCTCATGGTGTCAACAATTATGACACTATCATGGCCTGGGTGAACAACAATCTTGGCAACGACTGTTGCGGTGTTATCAAGGACTTCAACATGTATGATGCCTTGCACGCCACCGATGAAGATTATGCCATCGTATTTGGAGGCGATCTCGGTTTCACGGGTATCGAACAGCCTCATGTTGTGAATCCCCTGATGGAAATCGTGGGCGACCACAAAGAAGCCCAAAAAGCCATCGATGAATTGTATAAAAAACATTGCGAGGCAGTTTTCGGCACCTACATGGAACCCGATTTTGATGGCTTTGTTAACGAAGTGATCGCTAAGAACTATGACAAAACAAAACGCCAAATGCGCCTCATCGAGCTGATCATGGGCATCTCGGTGCTGCTGTCACTGCTTGGCTTAGTGGCCATGAGCACGCATTTCGCCTCTGAGCGTGAAAAGACCATCGCCGTCCGCAAGGTGTTTGGTGGAACGATGCAGAGCGAGATTCGCCGCAACCTGAAGGAGTATATCGTCATGATACTGATTGCCAATGCCATTGCCATCCCCGTGGCGGTTTGGCTCTGCAAGCGCTATCTGGAGGACTTCGCTTATCGCATCGACCTGCACCCATGGATCTTCGTGGTCACGGTGGTGCTG
>JAGCPJ010000018.1 GCA_017965765.1 Bacteroidales bacterium | reverse complement strand
TTACTTTCAAACTTTCAACGAGTTATGGCTTGATAAACCATTTCAAAAAAGACTATACCGCCCAGGTGCTGGGTTATCCAGTCTATATCAACCGTCCCATTATGGGAACTCTGATGTTTAATTGGTAAAGATCCTTCATCCTTACGAAGCAATCATCCCCGCACAACGGTCAATGATGTCGTTAGCGAGCTGGAATCTTTGAAGTTTATTTTTCTTTCTCCGGAAATTCCTTGTTCTCCGGCAGCGACTTGACATAGATGTCGGTCTGCGGGAACGGAATCTCAATGCCATTCTCATTCAAAGCATTATAAATCAACTCTTTAGCTCTAGCAGGGAAGGTGTAGTGGGTATCCACCGTGGTGTAAAGGAATACAATCAAATCCACAGAACTGTCACCGAACTTGTCGAAACGGATATCAATGCCTCGCTTCGGATCAACAATGTCGCGCCCAAAACGGTCTTTCTTCTGCAAGGGTTTCAAAGCTTCCAAAATGACCCTGCGGGTCTTCTCAATATCGGTGCCGTATTTCACGCCTACCGGGATCTTCAGCATCTCGTAGTTCTTGCCTCCAGTAAGGTTCCTGAAGTTCTTGGAGAAAAGATTGGTGTTGGTGAACGCAATCAAAGAGCCGTCTTCCTCTTCAATCAACGTGGTCTGGTAGCTGACCCGCCGCACCACACCGCGTACCCCTTCGCAGGAGATGACATCACCTACGCGGACACGCCCCGACATCAGCTGTACCCCGTAGAAGAAGTTATTCAATACGTCCTTTAAAGCGAAACCGACGCCAGCCGCCAAACCGGTGGTGATCACCGTGAGCGCCGAAGTGGGAATCTGCAACAGCGAGAACCCGATGATGATGTATAACAACCAGCAAAGCACCGAGACCAAGGTGTTGGCCAAACTGAGGTTGACGTCGTTTTCTTTCAACTCCACGTCTTTGTTGAGCTTTTTCAAGGTATTCTTGATCTTCCTTACCCGCATCAGCGAATTGATCAGATACACGAGATAACGGAAGAAGAAAAACAATCCCACCATGATGCAGAGATGGCTCAACGACAACGAAAACCAGCCTTCGAAATGCAGCAACGGCGCAAAAAACACCCGCCTGAACGTCGCAGTCATGTTGAACACATCGCCCGCCATGAAAACACTCATGGGAACGGAGATGATGACGGTCACAGGAATGACGACCTCCTTGAAGAAATCATAAAGCCAGGTGACTTCGATGAACGACTCCTTGCCACCCAGTGGAAGTCCGGGGTTCTTTTCATGGTAACGCGCCTTGAGTTTGGAAACCTGCTTGTCATGGTATCTTTGAAGCAGGATATATAACGCCGTGATGGTTTGTAGGAGCGTCAACTGGAAGAACCACCAAATCAACAACAGCAATCCCGCCATCGAATACCCGAAAATGCCCATGAAGAAGCTGATGACCATCACCCCAAACGAAATCCACATGTAAAACATGTCGGGTCGCGGCACACGTTTGTTGCGGCGCAGATTGACAATGAACTGCCAAACAGCGAACACCAACAGCAATGCAGGTAATACAAAAGCTAATAATGTATTGGGAATGAATATGATACGGAAAAGGATGGTGATGAAGGACAGGAGCAAACTTGGAAGATAGACCGCTAAGGTGTTACGGGTGAATCGGCTTTCGGTACGGATCAGCAACGAGGCAAAAATGGCAGCCAAAAGCCAGGTGTATTGTCGCAACAGCTTGGAAATCAATACCCAATAGGGGTTGCTATTCGATCCTAACAGGAAGGAAAAGATGCCGAAGAAGACGATGCCCAACAAAAGGGTGATCATCCGCTGACGGGATTTAAGGGCGTTTTTCTGAAATAACGGAATGAACTTGAAACAAAGCCAAGCGATCAACCATGCCGCCAAGAAACAGCACACTAGGGCGCCAAGAGCCATTATACCGAAAAACAGCACGGCAGACCCACTCCATACCCTTGGAGAAGAAAGTTCGGAAACATCGGTTGAGCCATATTTCTCGGTCACCTCCTGACGCAAGCGCGGAAAATAGACATTGCGTCGCTCAATCATTGACCAAAGACTGGGCTGACCTTTCAGGAAAATACGCTGCTGAACGGCTTCATAGCTTTGTTGGGCGTAGTTGTATGCGTCTTCAAGATCCGTCTCCAGGGCTTGGTAACGGTCGTTTTCCTTCTCTAAGCGTTGGAGTCCCTGGCTGTAAAAGCCGGCCATTTGTTGGGCTACGGCGACACAGCTGTCACGTACGGCATTGTATTCTGGATTGTCGGGCAACTTTCTCAACGTCTTGGCTAACCGTGAATAGCGGTCCTCTCCAGCTTTCATCATCGAGAGCCTTTGTTCAAAGGGTTGCGTTTTTGAGCTGAATTCGTAGTATTGCTTCGCAACCTGGTCCAAGGCGTAGGTGAGATCGAAAGTGAAGTTGTACGCCGACTGTGAATACAACATCAATGAAAGCGCATTGCACTCCTCTGTCAACTCGTCCAAATCCACCCGTTGGTTGTTTCGGCTGCCAGTCTTAGGCCTTTCGGTGCGGGGAATGGCACTGAATCGGTTGAATTTCTCCTGCGTTTGCCTCAGCTCTTGCAACAAGATGGACAAGGTGGTCTTCATGTCCTTCTCATAGAAGACGGCCCAGGTGGGACCTGCGGTCGCCAAGAGCAAGAGGAGGACGGCAATGGCTCTGACTTTTTTCATGGCTTTAAGGTGTTTTTGATAAACGGTCTGGGTTGGCTTGCACGAACTTCGCCCAGTCGGATTTGGAGGAAGCGCTCCGCTTTTTCGGTTTGGTGTAGTTGACGTCCTTACCTTTGTCGAGGTAATGGCACACGGCGGCAGCCAAAGCGTCGGTAGCATCGAAATACTTCGGCATCTCTCCGAACCTCAGCATGGCTTGCAACATCTTGGAGACTTGTTCCTTGGAGGCGCTGCCGTTGCCGGTGATGGTCTGCTTGATGGTACGGGGTGCATACTCGAAAATCGGGATGTCGCGGTACAAAGCGGCGGCCATCGCCACGCCTTGGGCACGGCCCAACTTGAGCATCGACTGTACGTTCTTTCCGAAGAAAGGTGCCTCAATGGCCAGCTCATCGGGATGGTATTCGTCGATGAGCTCCAGCATCTTCTCAAAGATCATCTTCAGCTTTAACGCCTGATTTGCCAACTTGTTCAGCTTGATGACATCCATACGGATGATGCTCAGCTCCTTGCCTTTCTGTTGGACAAGGCCGAAACCCATCACCATGGTGCCCGGGTCGATGCCGAGGATGATCTTCTCCACTTCCATGACATCACATCAGTTTCTGGTAGAACTGCCACCATTTGTCGGGCAGCTCGTCTCTAAGGGCTTGCTCATAGTCTTCCCTGGAGCAGGGGATGAAGTGATGTCGCTCGTAGCGTGGGTCGTCGGCATGCATGAATGACATGTCGATCCACCATTTTCCAGTGATCTTGTGGCAGAGGAAGATGATGTTTTGCTCTCCTTCGCCGATTTGGACGTTGTACCGCTTGAAATCGTTGCTGTCCACCGTCGGAAGGTCGTCCTGTCGGTTGCTGAAGCCTTCGATGAAGTACCAGATCATCTCGGCGATGAGGTTGGCAGTACGCGAATTGATGTCGTAATGTGGGTTGTATTCAAAGATACCCAGCGCCGAAAGCTTGTAGTTGAGTCCGGCGTAACGGGTCATCCGGCAGGCGTCTTCGCCGAAGAAACCGTTTGGGGAGGCGTTTTTCACTCCAGGGGCGTCGGCAGCGCGGAAAGCGCTCATGTCGATGCTGAGGATGTTGGCATTGCGGATCAAAGGCTCGGTGAGTTCGATATTCTCCCGCAAAGGTCCGAGTCGATAGGTGTCGAACAACAGCTGTTTCATCAAGTCAACACTCTCGGTGTCAACGTAATACGACTGATAGCCGATGTTGGTGAAGTTGAACAGATAGTTCGGTTGGTGCAGGATGATATGGCTCAGGTAGGAATGTGAGTTCAGCCGTTCGTTGTCGTTGCCAAGGTCGAACAACGGGTCGATGGTAGCGATGTTGATGAGCTTTCCAGTGGGCTCATACACCTGGTACATCGTATAGGTCATATCCTGGCTACCACCAAATACGATGGGTAGGACATGTTCTTTCAGAAGTTCTGTAAGTACCTGATTAAGAGCATAATAGGTATCTGAAATCTCTTGTCCCGCACGGATGTTGCCCAAATCAACGATTTTCAGGTCATTCCAATGGTTGAAGAGCTGGTAGAAAGCCTTTCGGATGTAGTCGGCTCCGTCGGCGCAGCCGTGGTTGTCGATGGCGCCGCGTTCTTCCTTGATGCCGATCAAGGCCAGTTGAAAGCCCTCCAAATCGGGGAAATCACCCTCCTCCTTATAAATGGAGAGGGTTTCCCCGAAGGTGTTTTTACCTGGTCGGAAATTGGTGACGAAGCACTTGTCCGGCACCGGCTCTAAGAACATGCTGATGTCCATAAAAGAAGAATTCGGAATGCAGAACGCGGAATACGGAATTATTACCTATGAAAGGCTAATTCCGCATTCCGAATTCCGAATTCCGCATTATTTATAAAGTTTTTGCCAGTTCTTGTACTCGCGCTCTTGCCACGGTGCGTTGTGGTAGGCGTAGCTGACGATGGCGGGGATGACGGTGGTGCCTTCGGCATAGACCATCTGTTGGAGCTCCTCGCTCACCTTGCCCCAGCTACCAGCCTCGAGCAGTGTCGATGACGAGCAGGCGCCGTCGCGCACGTCGGCCACGGTGATCTGGATGGCATATTTGTGCATGGGCACTTCAACACCAAGGATCTCAGCGCAGACTACGGTGTCTTGGGCGAAATTCTTGGGGGTACCGCCGCCGACCATGAAGAGGCCGGATTGCGGGCTGTTCATCTTGATCTCGGTCAGCTCCAGGAAGTCGGCCACAGAGTCGATGCTCACGTAAGGCTTGCCGGCTTTTTTGCGGAGCCATTGGTGTTTGCCGATGCCGAAGCCGGCGGAACTGTCGCTGAAGGCGGGGCAGAAGATCGGCACGCCGCACTCGTAGCAGGTCTGGATAAGGCTTTCCTTCTTCACGCCGTGACCGTTGGCCAGCCATTTGCCGACTTCATAGAGGAACTCGCGGCTGCTGTAGGGACGGCACTCGAGGGTGTCGGCGACGTCGCAGGTAGCTTGGTCGCAGGCCTGCAGCTCTTCCTCGTCGATGAAGGTGTCGTAGATACGGTCGATGTAGAGCTCACGCAGCTTGGTGTCGGGGATGACGTTCTCCTTGGTGCCGATGTAGTGCTTGTAGCCCAAAGCCTCGAAGAGGTCCATGTCGATGATG
>JAGCPJ010000017.1 GCA_017965765.1 Bacteroidales bacterium | reverse complement strand
CAAAAGCACGCCGAGCATGAGCAAATCCAGCAGGATTATGCCGACCGCCTTTCGGAGGCCTTGATGAAGGAACAGCGTATCATGTTGTTGTTGGACAATTATCTGAACAGCAACAAAAAAGCCAATCTTCTTAAAGATTTGGAGGCCTCCGTTTATGACGACAAAGACCATTGGGAAGCCATGCTGGAAGTGGTTGACCAGCTTTACCCAGAGCTCGTGGAAACCCTTCAGCAGAAATACCCCAACTTGGACGAGGACGAGAGGAAGTCCTATATCCTCTCTTATTTCAAACTCTCGCGCCAGGAGGAAGCGGATTACCTTGGAACCACCGTCAATATGGTGGACAAGCTGCGCGGAAGACGGAGGAAAAAGATGGAGGAAGGGTAAAAAACTTTGGACTGTTTCCAAAAAATGTTTGGAATAGGTGTTAAACTATCTCTTTTGTTTTCAAGATTTTAGGTTTCTTTAATATTCGGAACTGTTCGGAATGACTGTCCAACCGCTTGACAAAGGCGGTAGCTTTGCGGTATCGTTTCAATTACCTATTATTCACTATTTAAATCAAAAGCAATGAAGAGAGTTATTTTTCTGATTGGTGTCATGCTCCTTATGGCAGGAGCGGCCAAGGCGCAAGACGCAAAGACCCAGAGCGGTCCTGAAATCGAATTTGAGAAAACCGTCCATGATTATGGAGATGTGCCTTTTAATGGCAACGGCGAATGCGAGTTCCGTTTCACCAACATAGGCAACGAGCCCTTGCTTATTCAGAAACCTAAGTCGAGCTGCGGATGCACCATCCCTTCCTGGCCCCAAGAACCCATTCTCCCCGGTGAGTCGGATGTCATCAAGGTGACCTACCGCACCAACCGTGCCGGCATCATCAACAAGACTGTGACGGTTACTTCCAACGCCCTCAAGAACTCCACCGTGGTGTTGCGCATCAAGGGCCGAGTGCTTGACTAAACTACCGAAGTCCTCCCTGACAGGAAAAAAACAGTAGTTGTAATAGTTTTGTGTATCTTTGTGCTCGCACAAACAAAACGATTATGCTACAAAAAGGTACCAAAGCTCCCTATTTTGACGGAAAAGACGAAAATGGGAATACTGTAAGACTCACTGATTTCGCTGGCAAGAAGCTGGTGCTTTATTTCTATCCTAAGGATAGTACCCCGGGATGCACAGCTGAAGCCTGCGATCTCCGAGATAACTATGAGCGTTTCTGCGCCTTGGGGTATTGCGTGTTGGGTGTCAGCCGCGACAGTGCCGCTTCGCATCAGCGCTTCATTGCCAAGTACGAACTCCCGTTTCATCTTATAGCCGACACCGACCTCACCATACTGAAGGTATACGAGGCTTGGGGCGAGAAGAAGATGTATGGCAAGGTGACCGAAGGCACGCTGCGCACCACCTACGTTATCGACGAGAACGGTGTCATTATCGATGCCATCGGGAAGGTGGATACTAAGAACCATACAGCGCAAATCCTGTAAAATCAGGCATCCATGAATTCCATCGCCATCCGTCTTCTCAGCCAACAGTTGATTTGTCCACAGTTTGATGATCCTGCTGCGGTGGTCAACTATATGGGTGCCATGCAGGCGCAGGAATACCGCCTGATGCGCTGGGCGGTGGCGATGCGGACCAAAAAACCCTCCGCTAAGGCGTTCAAGAAGGCTTTCGACAGCGGACAGATCATACGCCTGCATCTGATGCGTGGCACTTGGCAATTGGTCTCCGCTGAGGATTATTGGCCCTTGCTGGAACTCTGTTCCGCGAAGGCATTGTCGGTGATCAATGGCTGGATGCACAGCAACAAGATCAGGATCCCTGAGGAAGAAGTAAAGCAAATTCGGGAGATCCTTGTTCGGACCGCTGCCGATAAGGGCAGTGTCACCAAGGAAGATTTTGCCCAAGCTCTAGAGGAAAAGGACATCTTCATGGATGAGCATCGCCTTTCGTACCATATTCGTTATGCTGAGCTGTCGGGAACGCTTTGTAGCGGCGATCTGTTGCCGATGAAAGCGACCTACGCCCTCACCGCCAATAAGGTGAAGCCCCATGTCAAGATGGACCGTGATGAGACCTTGGCATTAGTGGCTCGGAAATATTTCCAGAGCCGCCAGCCAGCCACTTTGGAGGATTTCGTGTGGTGGTCTGGCCTGAACATCAACGATTGCAGGCGGGGAATCGAATTGCTCGGCACGTCATTGCGAGGAGAAATGACGAAGCAACCCGAAGGCTCTTCGATCGAAGGGAGAAAATCCATAAATCGTAGAACTTTTTATGTTACCGACGATTGCCGCACCCGTGGTTTCCGCAAAGGCAAATACCTCCTGATTCCCCCTTACGACGAATACCTCATCGGCTACAAGAGCCGTGACATCGTTCTCTCGCCCGATTACCGCCACAAAGCACACAACAACAGCGGCATTTTCCAGCCCGTCATTGCCCATGATGGCGTGATTTGCGGCAACTGGACCCCTTTCAAGGAAAACCTAGATGCGACATTCTTCATGGGTGAGCATGAGACTGACCTCCAAGAGGAATGGAAACGATACAAGACCTACCAACTAAAATGAAATGAATATCTTGAGGCTGAAAGAACGCTGACTCAGGCAAAGAAAAAACTTGGGCAGCACCCGTCGCAATGACGAATGCTGCCCTTGATAGATTAGCGGGTGTTTTTTCCCGATTAATTGAACTTGGCTGAGTTCAGGATGTGATCACGAACCTCACCACCAAGCTTGGGCTCCCACCGGTCGGTATAAGCCACCATGACGTTGATGGATTGATTGTCTCTGAAGATGACGCGGTGGAACTCGCTAATTTCACCAGCGACGGAATAAGTGTACTCCTTTTTCTCCAGGTCAAGTTTCTTTTCGGCCTCTGCGGGAATATCCTCATTGAATTCCCGTTGGATTCTTTCGTCGTCGTAGGGTCCAAACCAGGATTCATACACACCCACCTGTACCGTGGCATAGATGGGGAAATCACTGTCGTTCTTGGGGACTAAAGTCCAAACGCCACCATTGTCGCCAGCAGGGTCGTCGGTGCGGCGCATGCCTTTCAGGATATCGAAAGTCACGCCATATTTCTCGACAGTAATCTGCTCGTAAGCGGGAGCATCGTTGCCCTTGGAGCCGGAATTGGTGTTAGACCCTTTGTTTCCACATGCAGCAAAAACCAAAGCAAGTGCTGCGATTGCAATCATGGTAAGTTTTTTCATTGTAATAAGTTTTTGATAAATAATTATTTGAGTTGTTTTCTTTGTGCAATTCGGTTTACAAATATACAAATATTTCTAATGGATATCATCTTTGGCATAAATAGCTTACTTTTGCATTGCTCCAAACTAAAATAGTACATGAAAAAGACCCTTGTTATTCTATTTGCGCTCGCCATGTCGGTGCTTTCGAAAGCGCAAAACATCAACTTTGACCAGTATTTCCATGAGGAAGGATCGTTGCGCATGGACGTGTTTCAATGCGGTAATGCCGACAGTTCTCACTACGTATTTGAGCGTTTTGTCATCGAGCCTTTTTTCGGTGGCTCCAAGGTCAATCTGGTGGATCCATTCGATTTCGGGACTAATCATGTAAAAGTGATTGATGCTCAGACTAATACAGTGATCTATTCAAGAGGTTACAACCCGCTTTTTCAGGAATGGAAAACCACTGACGAGGCCAGGGTGATGGAACGCTGTTATGAAGAATCGGTGAGTGTGCCTTTGCCGCGTAATGAAGCCTACATCATCCTTGAAATCAGGAATTTCGATGGCGAGTTTGAGGAGGTCTTCTCCAAGCTTTATGAGCCCAACGAGATGTTCAACACTACCGAACAGCGTTATGTGTTTCCTGTTTATGACGTCATGGTCAACGGTACGCCCGAAAGTAAAGTCGATATCGTGATTCTGCCTGAAGGCTATACTGCCGATGAGATGCCTCAGTTTCAGCAGCATTGCCAGAATCTGGTCGATGTGTTTGCCCAGCAGGAGCCGTTTGCCAGTCATCTTGAGGATTTCAATTTCCGTGCGGTGTTGGCGCCTTCTGAGGAGAGCGGCGTTGACATTCCCGCGTCCCATATCTGGAAACGTACCATTCTCAATGCGCATTTCTATACCTTCTATATCGACCGTTATTGCACCACCCGTAGCTATTTCTCGGTGAAAGACGTGGCCGCCAATGCGCCTTACGACCAGATCTACATCCTGGTGAACAGCACTCAGTACGGCGGTGGAGGGTTCTACAACTTTTACTCGATGAGCACAGCTGGCAACATGTCGTCGGCCAGTGTCATCATCCATGAGTTTGGCCATGCTTTCGCAGGCTTGGCCGATGAATACGAAGAGCCGGACAGTCCGCTGGCCTTGCTCTACAACCTGAATGTGGAACCTTGGGAGCCTAATATCACCTCTTTGGTGGATTTTGATTCGAAATGGGCTGACCTTGTTGATCCCAGTACTCCCATTCCAACGCCGAGTAATTATCAGTATTATAGTACCGTAGGGGCTTTTGAAGGTGGAGGCTATCTGAACTACGGAATGTATCGTCCGCAACAGCATTGCATGATGCGTGATTATGCACCCTTCTGTGCCGTCTGCAACCGTACGATTGAAGCGGTGATTGAGGCGCATTCCGATCAGTTGGTTTCGGTGAAATCAGGGCATCAACAACTTGAGCCATCATTACGTGTGTGTCCCAATCCAGCCGTAGATTTCATCGATGTTTTTGTGGAAAACAAAGATTGCCAAGCGGAGGTCATCGACATCACAGGAAAGACAGTGAAGACTATTCATCTTGACAACGAGGTGAATCGGATTGTGATCAGTGACTTGCCCGTGGGTATGTATATGCTTCGTGCGAACGGGGAGACGAGAAAGTTCTTGAAGCAGTCTCTATAAAAACAAAAACACCATGTTGAAGAAAGGACTATTATGTGCGCTTGCTTTACTGTCCGTCGGGATCCTCTTCGGGCAGCATCGGCTTGTCTATCAGTCGTATGTAAAAGGTGTTGAGCACCAAGATACGACGTTGGTTCAACTCTTGGAACATAACGGGCAATTGAAGATCTCGTCACTAGGCAATGAGGTTCGGAATCCTATCCCGGGATATGCTGAAAGCCTCACCTACGTGGATTACCGACTGGATTCCGTGTTCTCCTTGCTGCAATATCCCGACGGCCGTTATTATAGCGCTTATGCATTGAGCGACAACGACGTGGTGTTCACCGAAGAAGGGGAGGAGAAGGTGTTGGGATACCCCTGTAAGAAGTACAAGACCAGCATCAACTCCAATACCATCGAGGTGTGGATGACGGAGAAGCCTGGTTTTGATGCTACTCCCATGCCGCAACTGGGTCCTCTGAGAGGCATGATGGTTCGATGCATGAGAAATGGCAATTATGTGACGGATCTAAGAAGCTTGAAAAAGGACCGGTCGCTTCGTGAACTGATTCCGTCTGATCGGGGCGAGCGAAAGACTTCCCGTGAGCTAAGCCAGTTGCGGAAGGACAAACTCGTGATGCGCATCCCTGTCTTTATCGATGAGCAGATCCATTTTGCCGACTACGACCCTTATCAAGGTGAGATCCCCTTCGATACCACTCTTCATTTCAGTCACGGAACCGTGATCGTCAAACGGATCCAGCTGCCACAACTCCCTGAACATTACCAGCTCTTTGCTGAGATTCATCAGCGCTCCAACGGCGATGCCTACGACCGCACGGCATCGGTGTTTGTGATTCCCACGGAAAAGGCCAAAAGCTTCCGTGATGGGCTGCAGCAGGGTGTGGAGGCGCTGCCTGTTTTTGAAGCGAAAGATGGTCAGCAGTATCAAGGCATCAAAGCGGAAAACGACTACTTGCCTCCCGTGGAGCTGGTCCGTTTCTTCACTTCGTTTGGTGCGGGCCACTTCAACGACAAGGTGCAGATAGAAGGTCTCACCTGGACAGATGAGAATTACTACAAACAGGAGATCAGTGAGTTGCGTGACCGTTTGCGGGGCGACGTGCTTATTGGTGCTTTTATCGGAAACTACGACAGGGGTGGACACAAGCTGTCGCTTGATCTCGTGGCCTATCCTGACGACTATGAATGGGAAGAAGCGCCGTGCCGTCAGCGTTCCTTACCGCTTTTCAATACTTGCAACGTGATGGAGATGTCGGGACAGAACTACGGTCGGCTGTTTGCCACCGACAGTCTGGAGGTTTCCTTTGACCTTCCTGAAGGCGCTACCCATGTGCGTCTTCGTTATCTGAGCACAGGCCACGGTGGATGGGGCGGAGGCGACGAGTTCAATCCCAAGGAAAACGTCCTCTACATTGACGGTGTAAAGCGCTTTACTTATACACCTTGGCGCTGCGATTGTGCAACTTTCCGCGACCAAAATCCAGTCTCGGGCAACTTCTGGAATGGTGTGTCATCGTCGGACTATTCGCGCTCTGGCTGGTGTCCCGGTACCGCTACCAATCCAGTCTATGTGGACCTCGGCGACCTGAAACCAGGGCGACATACCCTTAGAATCGCGATTCCACAGGGTGCTGACGAAGGTGGCAGTTTCAGCCATTGGATGGTGTCAGGGGTGCTTTTGTATGAAGAGCAATAGATTTTACTTATCTTTGTGCCACCATCAAAATGCCCTATTATGAACAACGAACTCAAAAGAATCTATTCTGGCTCGGTGGTCGATGCGGAGTTCATCGGCAGTGTGCTGGAGGACAACGACATTCAATTCTTGATCCGTAATTTCCAAGAAGAGAGCCTCGTGGCGGGTTGGGCTGCCAACACCATCAAAGGCGACGCTTCGGTATTCGTCTTTGAAAAGGACTACGAAAAATCCATGTCGCTTCTGGCTGAGATTGAAGCTTCGGAGATGGAGGAGGAGCCTGAAGAATGAATCAGTCTTTGAACAAGTCCCCCTTGATTGGCGTTACGCCACTCTGGGATGTGGCACGCCAGAGCGTTTGGATGCTGCCAGATTATTTGGACGGCATCAAGGCTGCGGGAGGTCTTCCCGTTGTCCTGCCTTTGGATTTATCTGAAGAGGATGCAGAACGGATTGTGGAGACCTGCGATGGATTCTTGTTTACTGGCGGACAAGACGTTTCACCATCGCTTTATGGGATGGAGGATGCCACGGGAACCATCGTTTCCAGTCCGGAACGTGATCAACTGGAGGCATTGCTGCTTTCCAAAGCGTTGGAGGCTGACAAGCCTATTTTGGGCATCTGCCGGGGACTACAGTTCATCAATGCCTTTGTGGGTGGCACGCTTTGGCAGGATCTTCCCTCACAACATCCTTCGGAGATTGTCCACCGACAAGGTAAACCTTACAGTGTCCCGACGCATCAAGTTAAGCTGAGCGGCGACCTTCAGACCTTGTTGGGTAAAGACTTCCTCGAGGTGAACACGCTACACCACCAAGCAGTCAAGGATCTCGGTAATGGTTTGATACCGATGGCTGTCGCTCCCGACGGCCTCATTGAGGCGGTACAAATGACGGGCAACCGTTTTGTCTGGGCTGTGCAATGGCATCCCGAGTATCTATTCAGGACGGATAAGGATAGTT
Source organism: Bacteroidales bacterium (assembly GCA_017965765.1). Taxonomy (GTDB): domain Bacteria; phylum Bacteroidota; class Bacteroidia; order Bacteroidales; family F082; genus Limimorpha. The sequence continues at coordinate 19,262 of JAGCPJ010000017.1, read as the reverse complement.
TGGTGATCTTTTCCTACTTTGTGGAACATTGCAAGTAGGGGAGAGAGGGCTTATAGTCGCACGGTAAGAAGTTCAGTCACATTCTTCCAACCACTTTTCTAAGATCTCGCAGTACTTGTCGGTTTGTTCGACGAAGCAGGTGTGGCGTGCGCCTTTGAAGACTTCCCAACGGCTGTTGGGGATGTTCTCGTAGAGTGAGGCAGCTACCACGGGGGTGCAGATGTCGCGGGTGCCGCTGCATATCAGGCAAGGCTGCTTGATTTGGTGCAGGCGGTCGGTGTATTCGAAGTCGGCCAGATCGCCTAAGGGTTGGTATTCGTTGGGGCCCCAGCCGTAGAGGTAGGCTTCGTTGCCGGCGCGTTTCGGGCGACGGATACACTCGGGCGAGTTTTCGTCCACACTGATGACATAACGCTCATAATAATGCTCGTTGGCGCGGAGGTAGTCGGGGTCGTCCCATTTTCCCGTGGCTTCGGCGTGGCGGATGGCCTCTTGGTCTTCTGCCGACATGTATTTGATGAGGCGATGCTGCTCGCTGGCCCACAGCGAGCTGGAGGCATGGCCCGAAGAGAGGATGACCGACTTGATGCCCTTGGGCTGGCAGTCGATGATATAGGCGATGGCCTGCATGGCGCCCCACGACTGGCCGAGGAGGTGGAGCTGGTCGAGATGCAGGTGCTCGCGCAAGGCGATGAGCTCGTTGATCCAGGTCTCTTGAGTCCACAGTTCGGGATGGCCGTCGAGGTAGGAGTTGCCGCAGCCGATTTGGTCGTAGGAGATGACCTGACGGCCTGTGTCAGCGATGCGGTCCAGCACTTCGAAATAGTTGTGTGTGCTGCCTGGTCCGCCGTGCAGACAAAGCAATGCGGGCTTGCTTGAAGGTTCACCGACAATGCGGTAGTAGGTCTGGTGGCCGAGATAAGGCATATAGCCTTCTTGGATGGGGTGATTCATAGGATGAGGTGTTTTTGTTTTGGGCAAAGATACGAAGTTTTCCCTCATTGACGGTTCGTCCGTGTACGGTAACTTCTGATAAATAATTATTATATATAATTTATACTTTTAATAATAATATGAATTATTTAACGTTATTGATTTATGAGTTATACACAAACGTTTTATCATATTGTGCTTCGTACCCATCGAAGCATTCCCGCTATTGTCGAAGCCTGCGACCTTGGCGATGTCCAAGTTTGTGCAAGAAATCAAGGTCTCTACCAGCAAGTGGCTCAAAGCTAATCCTCACTTTCCGCTTTTTGACGGATGGACCAAAGAGTATGCGGGCTTTTCGTATAGCTTGCGAGATCGGGACAAGATAGTGAGGTATATCGCCAAGCAGAAAGAGCACCATCGTAGCAAGGCATTTGCCAATGAGTACCGGGAGCTCCTGATTGAGAACGGAGTGGAAATCAAGGAGGAGTACTTCCTCAAGGACTGACCTCCTCATCATGCCGGAGGCATGAGACGCGCCGATAGGCACAGTTAACACCATACAAGCGGCAAAGCCGCGCAGTGTGGTGCTATCAAGTGCTACGACTACTGCATATCGGAGATATGCGACATCGCTCTACTATCCATCATGGTCGGTCGCATCTCTCCGAGATGCTTAGGGAGTGTCATGGGTACACTGCGCTACGCTTGTATGTCCACCACACTGCGCTACGCTTGTATGGTGTTAATTGCACTGCGTGCGTTACGCCTCTTCGAGGCTGTGAGATGTTCTAGGCTTTTTTCCAGCATCTTTCCTCGTAGGTGCTTCAAGGCCGCAGGAAGTTCCTCTGGCTCCATCATCCGAAGCGTGGCGTCGATCTCTTCGAGCAGCTCGGGATAATGTACACTCTGTTCGTAGGCCAACTTGATGGCCAAGCTCTTCACGCCGATGGGTTCATCGGAAAGAATGGTGTTGAAGCAGAAATCGAGGAAGTCGGTGCGGATGTGGTCGGGGTCGAAGGAGGTCCGATCCACGAGGTTCATGATGAGGCGGCGCTTGGTGGTGCTCGTTGTGCGCATGGCCTCATCGATAAGGACGTCTTGGTGTTGAGCCAACCACGGATCGGCGGTCTTGGGCAAATGGGTCAATACCCAGGCGGCGTTGTCGGAAGTGCGCTTGTCGGGGTCGAAAAGCAATTGAAACAACTCCTCTTTGAAGTCGGCTTTGGCCAAGGCTTTGGCGTCGTAGCCGCTGATTCTACTTGATAATATCGCCTTCAGTGCTGACATAAAGAGTTACTTCGCAACAAACTTCGCAGTTATTTCCTGTATATAACTCGATTTGTTCAAGTTGGTTTACACCGCAAAACTACAACAATTTCATTTTCAATGGTAATTTGTTTTAGATTGTCCATGTAATTGTCCACATTTGGTTTTCGTTTCGGAACGGATAATACCCTAATTTTGCAAATCGAGCACAAGCATTTAATCAAATGACATAAAATCATGTGTACAAGCATAGTGGTGAACAAGAAAAAGACTATTGTCGGGTGGAATCTTGACATCAGGGATTTTGAGTATCGAATCCGCCCCACTGACGATGGCGTTTTCATTGAGATTAATGACGCCACCGAAGGCTGGATGCCGCTGTTCGGAGCCAACCGTAGGGGCGATTTCGTTGGGATGCCAACCTGCTGGCCACATAACGAGCGCAGCAATCCGGCTGGCGGCGACACCAATGTTATCATGCTGAATATCGACCTATTGATGATGAAAAAGACCTTGCAGCAGGTTTGTGATTTTGTGCAAGATAACAGGGTTTGCAGCGTTCCTGAACTCACATTCATGTCTTCGTTGTCGGACAGCAACGGCAATGTGCTGCACATTGTTCCAGGACTTGGGTTCAAGTATTACGAAAAGCCCGATTTCAAAATCATGACCAATTTTCCGCCCTTTGTGCCGAACCCGCTACAGCACCCGTGGATGGGACTCGACCGCTATCGGAAGGCGGAAAGTCTGCTCGGTGCCGCAACCGACGATTTTGATGTGGACGACTGCTTCCAAGTGCTCAATGAAGTATCGCAAACCGTCTGTCCCACAGTGATTTCAATGGTTTTCGATGTTACCGATAATGCCGTCTATTGGTGTCACAACCGCGATTATGGTCAAATTGAGACTAAAAGATTCTAACTGGATGAGCCGTCTGCCGAATATCCTGTCGTTGTTCCGGATTGTTGGGGGTATAACTCTGCTGCTATGTGATGTTGAAGGAACAACTTTTCAGAAAAAAACTGAAAAAAACTCTTGACTCGTCCCTTGGGGCATGATTTAATTTTGCGGCCGCTTAAGCATTAATATCGTACGATGAGTAACAAAACAAAGTTAAAAATCGGAGAGTTCTCCAAGATGATGCAAGTGACTGTGAAGACCTTGCGCCATTACGAGCAGAAGGGACTACTCCTGCCTGACGAGGTGGACGAGTGGACGGGCTACCGCTACTACAGCATCGAACAGATGCAGACGCTGCAAGCCATCCGCGACCTGCAACGGCTCGGGTTCTCGCTGGATGAAATCAAAGAACTGTACGAAGACGGTTCGCACACACCTGACATCCGGCAGATGGACGAGAAGATAAAGGAAACGGAAAAGCAGCTAAAGCAACTGATTGCCCGCCGTGACCAACTGCTCAATTGGAGGGACTCTCGCAAACAAATCACTAAAATGGAAAAATTCAGCATCCAATCACTGCCCGAAATCATCGTGGCAAGCCATCGTGAAGTCATCCCTAACTATGCCGCCCTTGGCCCACTTTGCGTCAACGTCATCGGCCCCGAGATGCAAAGGCTCGGTTGCAAGTGTCCACCGCCCGGCTACTGTTTCACCATGGAGCACAACAAGGAGTACACGCCGACGGACATCGACATCGAGTATTGCGAACAAGTTGAAGAGATGGGCCAAGATAGCGACATCATCCAGTTCAAGCGTCTGCCCGCCGTGCCCAAGGCACTCTGCATGAAGCACATTGGCCCTTATGAACGCTTCTACGAGTTGTTCACCGAGGCCTTCCGCTATATTGAGGAGCAGGGCTATAAGGCGGTTGGGCAACATCGTACATGCTACATCGATGGAGTATGGAACCAAGAAGACCCTGAGAAATGGCTGTCGGTGATTCAGATACCAATAGAGTAACCCTTAGAACGATGAAAGCCGAGGCCAATTTGTGGTCTCGGCTTTTGGTTTCATCTTTCCATTTGCAATTCTGGCTTGTTCCTAAATGTCTACATCATTGTCCACATAAGGTTTTCGTTTCGGAACGGATAATGCGCTATTTTTGCGGTCGATTTGATATGGATGAGTAAGGTTCTTACAGGTTTAAAATCACATCGTTATGGAATTATCAAATTGGTTTAAGGGATTTGAGAAAGGCATTGCACAGCTTTCACCAGAGCAACGGTCAGTTTGCTTCGCGGAATGCGGAAAGAACTGTGTGAAAGGCGGTACGCTTTCGGTTTACCAAAAACTCTATGAGGACGCTAAAGGTGATATGGATGTTTTCTTTAAGATGGCCAATGGTTTGCCCGGAGTGAAAGGTGAGGTCGTCGAGAAAGGTCGTGTCTATCGACTTGTCTTTTTGGAATGCACTTGTGAATTGTGCAAAAAAGGATATGTCACAACACCTTTGCTCTGTGAATGTTCGCGCCAAAGCGTGATTTATTCGATGCAAAGTTTGTGGAAAGGCAAAAACTTCAACGTAACGCTTTATCACTCCATCTTGGGTGGTGGACCGGATTGCGAAATGAGAATAGAAGTTGAAAAATAAACTCAAAAAGATGAAAACACTGAAATTGATAACGCTTACCGCTGCACTGCTGATGACATTTTCAGCATTGGCTCAAAACCAAAACTTAGTCGGGCACATTACCGATGAAAACGGTGAACCTATGCCCTTCGTGAATGTAGTGTTGCTTTCGCTTCCCGACTCGACCTTCGTCCAAGGCACCGTGACTGATGAGCAAGGCTCATTCAATTTGCCGACCGACAAAAAAGACGGCCTGCTGAAAGTGTCGTGCGTGGGCTACCAAACCCAATACGCAAAGTCCACAAACGGCCTGACCATTCAGATGATGATGGATGCACAACTGCTCGGCGAGGTGGTTGTGAAGAGCCAGTTGCCCCAAACGCGGTTGACTGGTAACTCGATGATTACCACCATTCAAGGCTCGGTGCTTGAGGATTCGGGGACGGCACAAGAGATGCTGACCAAAGTGCCTGGAATGACGGGCAGCGACGATGGTCTTGAGGTCTTGGGCAAAGGCTCACCTCTTATCTATATCAACGGGCGGCTGATGCGTGACGATAGCGAACTGCGACGCCTGCGTAGCGACGACATCCGCGATGTGGAAGTCATCAACAACCCGGGAGCGCAATATGATGCTACGGTGAGGGCAGTGGTCCGCATTCGCACCAAAAAACAACAAGGCGAAGGCCTCAGCCTCGACCTGAACCTGACCGACGACCAAGACCTGCAGTACGGTTGTAACACACCACGAGGGAAACTCGGCTTGAACTACCGTAAAAACGGTGTCGATGTGTTCGGCTCGGTGTATTACAGACATACGGACTACCGCCAATACAGCAGCTTGGAGGAAATCGCCAACACCACCAAGGTGTTCCGCCAGGCAGGTCCCTACACCATGACTTGGAAGAACGACCAACTCGTTTATACCGCTGGTGCCAACTGGCAAGTCTCCGACAACCATTCCTTAGGCATCCGTGCCGACCTGACGCATTATCTCGGCGGCGAGAACAAGGTCATCTATGATGAGGATGTCTTCGAAAACGACGTCTTCCTCGACCATCTTTACAGCGTACAGACCAGCAAGGAAACCAAGCCGCTCGGCATCCTCACCAATGCCTATTACAACGGCACGGCGGGCAAACTCGGCATCGATTTCAATTTCGACTTCCTGAACACGGCGACCAACACCGATCGCGAAAACGTGGAGCAAAGCCTGATAGAAGATGACTTTGTCCGAAGTAGGTCGGGAGCGGAGAGTAGGCTCTATGCTTCCAAGTTGGTGCTTTCCTACCCCGTTTGGAAAGGCAGCATCGAGGCAGGCACGGAGATGACTTTCGCCAAGCGTCACAATACCTATTGGATTGACAAGCAGACCATTGCCAACACCGATGCCGACATTAAGGAAAACAACGTCGCTGCCTTTGCGCAATACGCCTGCGACTTCGGGAAATGGGGACAAGCTAGCGTAGGAATGCGTTACGAACACACGCTTTTGGACTATAGGGATGTGACCAACGACGATTTCCTTTATCGCCCGCAGGACGAGTTCTTCCCGACGGCCTCCTATTCCGTTGCCTTGGGCAAGGTGGAGATGGGCCTGTCGTATGGCATCAAGACCAACCGCCCGAGTTTCTTCGCGATGAACGATGCCGTCACCTACATCAGCCGCTATTCGATGCAGGCGGGCAACTCGCAACTGCTCAACGAGCGCATTCAAGACCTCACGCTGAATGTGGGCTACCAATGGCTGGCGTTCACGGCTTCATACGGGCATTGCAAGAACCCCATCACGCAGTGGGCCTACCTCACCGATGGCGATGCCGCGCTGATCAAACATATCAACCTCGATAAACCCGTGAATACGATTGGTGCCTACATTTCGGCAACCCCAAGAGCGGGTATTTGGTCGCTCAACGCCACCGCTGGTGTGGAGAAGCAAGACCTTTGGCTCGACCTTGAGGACATTCATGTTCCAGAAGGTACACGCAGGGTCTATTTCGACAAGCCTGTTTTTACTTTCAACGCTTTTAACACCTTCAGTTTCAAGCATGATTGGAAAGCTGACATTAACTTCATGTTTCGATCGCACGGCCATCAACTGAATTTCTACAACGACTACAACTACGCAAACTTTGGCGTTGTTGTGCAGAAGAGCTTCCTGAAAGACAAGTCGCTCACCATCCGTGCCGCCGTGCTCGACATCCTGCAACGCTGTGGGATGAACGAATACAGCGACATGGGCTACTACCAAATCCAGCAGAACAATGTTTTCTCGACGCATAAGTTCCAAGTGTCGGTGTATTATCGCCTGAACTCGACGCGCAGCAAATATAAAGGCACGGGCGCTGGAAAGGATGCGCAGGAAAGAATGAAATCATAGGTTGGAGAACGGTTTGTCACATTCCCAGTTTGGCCTTAAGCCTTTGTCGTGCCTTGGTGACTGAGGCAGGCGAGATGCCCAAAAGAAGGGCTTGCTCGGTCACGGAAAACTGTAAATGGGAAAGCATGATCAGGCGGACATCTCCACGGGTAAGGTTGGGATGCTTCTCCCGAAGCGATTCGGGCGTGAGGGAGAAACCGTTACGGAACACACGTTCCATTTCAACCCATTCATTGTCCTGGATATAGCGGGGCGCAGCGTGAAGTTCTTGCAGCAGGTGGTTCTGGTCAGCAAGGGATTGTATCAGGAGATAGGATTCAACGTCGCCTTCGGGTCCGGTGCCTTCTTGAGGCATAAACGATTCGCGATCATCATTGCCAGCACGAATGACCATCAAAAATGCCCGCACGTTTTTGCCGAAGATTTCGGACACTTGGGGGATGCTGAGTGCAGCGCCACCTTCCACGCAGGTATGGGCCAGCCCGATACCAACAAGCATCAGTTGGTAATAGAGCATTTCGGCATCTTTCTCCTGCAAACCGAAAGACTGAGTGATGGCGGCAATCGACTCTTGTTTGAAGCCTACCTGGGTGTCGAGGTAATCCTCGAAAGAGGTAGCCGAAGCCTTGTCGTCCATCACCAGTTTGAAGAGCTGGGGCTCATCGATGGCGAACCATAGGAAAGCCAAGCCCATTCCCTTGAAAGGCGGATTCAAGGAAAAGCCTGCACCGACACGCTCCTTGAACAAACGGCGGGCTTCGGTGCGGACGGCCTCTAATACACCTTCCATGGAGCCAAATTTAGAGAAAAAGGCATTGGCACCACAACCCAACGCCGAGGAAAGGTTTCGGGCAGTTAGTGCGGAAGTACCCCCTTTTCTAACGATGTCAATAGCAGCAGCGAGTATTTTTTCTTTCGTTACGCTAGTCGGTCTTGCCATAATAAAACAACTGTTCCGTTATTATCCGCCGCAAAAGTAGGGAAATCTCATGCAATTCCAATGCGTTTTAGGAACAAAATGTCGCAAAGTCCATAAAAATGTCCATGTGTGGTTTTCATTTTGGAACGGATAAACCTGTAATTTTGCAGCTGTTTAGATTTGAACTGTATAGCCATGGAACAAAAGTTTTGTCAGAGCTGCGGAATGCCGCTTACTAATGAAATCCTCGGTACCAATGCCGATGGTAGCAAGAATGAGGATTATTGCATCTATTGCTACAAGGATGGCAAGTTTACCCAAGACTGCACGATGGATGAGATGATTGGGTTTTGTGCCCAGTTTGTGGACGAGGTGAACAAGGGTCTGCCCCAACCCATCACGAAGGAAGAATACATCGGACAGATGAAGATGTACTTCCCGCACCTGAAACGCTGGCGTAAGGAATTGTCGATAGATGATGACACCCCAGAAAACCCTGCCTTGATGGGCGTTAAAGACCTTATCGCCAAGATGGCCGATACGCTGCCCATCACCATGATATCGTCAGTCGATGAGGAGGGCTTCCCTTGTACCAAGGCCATGCTGTCACCTCGCGTCCGCGAAGGCATCAAGGTGTTCTATTTCACCACCAATACCTTCTCGCTGCGTGTGGCTCACTACAAGTCCAACTCCAAGGCCAGCATCTATTTCTGCGATGCTGAAGGTTTCAAGGGCATGATGCTGCGCGGTACTATGGAGGTGCTGACCGATGCCAAGAGCAAGGAGATGATTTGGCGCGATGGCGACACGGAATATTACCCAGGTGGCGTCACCGACCCGAACTATTGCGTGCTGAAGTTCACCGCCACGGATGGTCGTTTCTACAGCAATTTCTATCCGAGGAGCTTTGTAATTGGGTAAAGATTGTTGATGAAACATCTGCCAAATGCTATATCGGCACTTCGATTTTTAGGGGCCGTTTTCCTTCTATTTTTCAGAGTTGAGAGCTGTGCTTTCTGGGTCATTTATTTTGTCTGTGGCCTAAGCGATATGGCAGACGGCTATCTCGCCCGAAAACTCGGATGTGAAAGCAAGACGGGGGCGTTATTGGATAGTTTGGCAGATTTGGCCTTTGTGGCTTGTTGCTGCTATAAACTGACACCCTCGTTGGTGTTCCCAAAGTGGCTATGGATCTGGGGCGGAGCGATTGTCGCCATCAAGATTATCAACCAAATATCTGCCTTGGTGATGTACAAGAAATGCGTTTTTCCTCACACCATTGCAAATAAAGTAACGGGGGCTCTGCTTTTTGTTGGAGTTCCAATTACCTTATGGATTAATTCCATCGTTCCAATCATTATTATTGCTGTTGTTGCGACATTTGCTGCCGTTCAAGAAGGACATTTCATCAGAACGGGGGTGGAGAAACCAAGGACCCGAATGGGAAACCGCCAAGCATAGGTTATTTTACCACAAACTTCTTGGTTTCAAGAAGCCCTTCCCCCTTGATCTGTAAGAAATAAACGCCTTTTTGCAATCCGGTAACGGAAATGCTTCCATTGGTGGAACCCGCAGTCATTTCCTGACCCAACACATTGAAAATGGAATACTGCACCGTTTCCGAAGGAAGGTTCTTCAGATAAAGCACGTCGGAAACGGGATTGGGATATACTTCAAGTTGCTGTTGGAAGGAGGACTCGTGGACGGTTGTGGGCGGTGGAGTTGTGGGAATGATGTTCAAGATGATTCCTTCCAATTTGGTCAACCCATAAAAGAAATTAGGATCAGGGATGTCGTACCAGTTGTCGTAAGCACCACCGTAGCCGAAGTTCATGTGAAACTTGCCGTCTGATTCCCGATAGCCATCAACGACGACGTTATGTCCAGCGGTACCAGCGGGATTCTCGACGGCCAGGTGGGCAGGATAACCGGCCTTTAGATTGGAGATCAAAGTGGCATACATCAGGGAGTCGGGCTCGCGAAACAGCACGCAGTCTGTAAAGCCAAAGCGTTGGTAGGCTTCGAAAGCCTGATTCACTGCGTATGTTCCGGAGCCGTATGACCCTGAGGCCGTATAGATCTGTGTGAGGGCTGTGCCGCAAGCAAAAACCACGGCAGCGGCCAGCTCGCCGCTAAGTTCCTCGTGGCGCTGGAAAGTGGCATCCACGGAGTCCAGCATCTCGTTCAACTGCGGGAAGGAAGGAAACGAATACGTCTCCCAATCATCGTCAATATGAAAATTGCGACCGGCATAACTGGAATAATAGTCATCGCCATCGTCAAAGCGGGTGTTTTGCGTCGTTTGCAGATAATTGATAATCTGCCCCATGGCAATGGCAGGACACCCGGCATAACTATGGGCGTAATTCTCGAATGGATCCGCTGGACAAAGTTGATTGTAAGGATGATTCTGCGTCCAATGGGATTTAAGGAGAGGACCCTGGGCCCATCCAGTCACTGCACATAAAACGAGTAAAAAGGAAAGGAACTTTTTCATTTTTTATTGAAAATCTTTAAATAGCTTGGCCAGTTGTTTTGTTAGGCCCTTTCGCTCGAGAGGATTATACTCATAGCGTCTGGGTTGTTTCCCATACCAAACCGCCTCGCCCGTTTGACTGTCGAAGATCAGAGCAAACACGCCATTAACGTAAGCTTCTGTCTCTTTTGATAAGTCGATGCTGTTGTTGAAGATGAAATCCGCGATCTTCATGCCGACTTCAACAGTCTCTTCAAGGGCCAATTGGCGTGCGTTTTTGGAATAACCGACATCGGTGATCAGCAAACCATAGCGGCAGCCGTTTTGACGGACAGCATTTCGGATTTCATCCGGGACTACCAGATACTTGGCTCTTTTTGCCGAGAGGTCAACCAGGTTGTACATCCAAGAACCAAGTTTGGACTTGGGGTTTGCTGCATCGAAATCCACGGAAATGGTTTTCTTGATGGGCATGCCCAGCGAGTTGACAATATCTGTGATCAGCAATTGGTTAAAACGTGAGGCATCCGGAAGGTAGTCGGTGGAAAAGTCCGCCACTGCATCAGTGATGTAGGAATAAGGTTCGACCAAAGCAATCGATTGGAGTTCGGAAGCTTGGTGTGAGAAGAATTTTGAGGTTCCGCATGAGATGAAAAATGCCGGAATGGCAAGCAGTAAGAATAAAGAAAGCTTTTTCATGGTAGTATAATTTAGTTGTAGCAAACAAAAATAGTAATTAAATGAATGCCAACAAGGATTTGATAGAAAAAAGCGAAGCAACTCAAAGTTGCTTCGCTCTTCTCTTGCTATAATTTTCCGTTTTCCGTTCTCCGTTTTCCGTTTTATTTCACCGGGTGGTCCATGGCAAATGCCTTAAGTCTTTCGGCCAGCACGGGGATCTCGTCGCGTTGGATGAGGGAGGTGCAGGCGCGGATGCCTTGCTTCTGGCTGCCGCAGGTGTCGAGCGAGATGCCGGAGACGCCGTAGTATAGCATCTCTTCCACCAGATCGGCGCCAGTGAAGCCTGGGTAGCAGAAGGTGAAGTAGAAACCATCGGCAATGGGTTCGCCGCAGTCCTCGTCGTAGGTGATGTAGAAGCCGTTCTCAGTGAAAGCTTTCTTCATCAGTTCAGCCTTGCGACCGTATTCGAGCACGTCGTCGCGATAGCGGTAGGTGCCATCGTTGACGGCCTTCAGCACGGCGGCGAGGGCATATTGGGCAGAGTGGGAGGTGCCTGAACTCAGCGGGTGCAGCGCACCGAACAGGATGGCGCGCAGGAAGATCTCCTGTCCGCAGAAGGCTTTCAAGTCGGCATAGTGGCGCTTGGCCAGCTTGTCGCTGATGCCGAGGATGGCGCAACGTTCGCCAGCGTAGCTGAACGCCTTGGAGCTGGAGATCATCAGGATGTAGTTGTCGGTATATTTGCCCACACTGGGTTGGAAAGGCTCTTCGCAAGGGTGGCTGTAGTCCTTGCGGAAGTCCATGCCGAAGTAGGCGAGGTCTTCCATCACGATGACATCGTATTTGTTGGCCATTTCGCCGATGATACGCAACTCCTCGTCGGTGAGGCATACCCATGTCGGGTTGTTGGGGTTGGAGTAGAGCAGGCTGTGGATGTTGCCCTTGCTCAGCACCTCATCCAGTTTGGCGCGCAGTTTCTCGCCACGGTAGTCGTAGATGTCGAAATGCTCCATCGGGATACCCAAGACTTTGTTCTGGAATTTATGCACCGGGAAGCCCGGGTCGATGAAGAGTATGGTGTTCTTCTTGGTGTTGGTATGGCCGGCAATCATGAAGGAAGCGAAGGCACCCTGCATGGAACCCACGGTGGGGACGCAGTTGGCTGGGGCAACGTCGAGGTCAAGGAAACACTTGATGAAGCGTGAAGCCTCTGACTTAAGGACAGGTATGCCATCGATGGGCGGGTAGTTGGCCGGAACACCATCTTGCAAGGCTTTGATTTGGGCTTCCACGCCCACGCGAGCTGCGGGGAGACCGGGGTTGCCGATTTCCATGTGGATGAATTTCTTGCCAGAGGCGGCCTCAATGTCGCGGGCCAACTTGTTGATTTCACGGATACCGGCCTTGCCGATGCAAGCCAGACCACTTTCTGCAAAGAGTTTTTTCGCTAAGTCAACGGGAACGATATTATTCTGCATCATGATGTAATATTTTGATTATTAATAATTTACGAATTATAGCCGATTCGTTTGGCAGGGCAAAGTTAGGCAATTATTTAAAAAATTCAAAAAATAATTGCCCGATTTCTTGGAGATAACAAAAAAAGCTGTACTTTTGCATCCGCAATGGGACGGTAGCTCAGTTGGTTTAGAGCGCATGCTTGACAGGCATGAGGTCACAAGTTCGATCCTTGTTCGCCCCACACCGTAGAGACGCAATGCTTGCGTCTCTTTTGAATAAAAAGGGGGACGTTAGCCCAGTTGGTTTAGAGCGCTGCCTTCACACGGCTGAGGTCACTGGTTCGAGTCCAGTACGTCCCACAAGCCAAAGAGATGCAGTGTGCATCTCTTTTTTTATTGGTGTTGGTAGGTTTGTTTCCTTTAAATCCTTACCTTTGCCCATCATTAAATCCATAGCTATGAGAAAACATTTGCTGATTGCCCTGTTCCTCCTCATGGGAACATTCCTGGCCACCGCTCAGGAAAAACAAAACTTCACCCTTGAAGATCTTTACATGCGTCCGACGTTCTCCCAAAGAGGGGTCCGCGGCATGAACTCCATGAAAGACGGCGCCACCTATGGCAGCTTCGAGAAAGGTGCGCTCAACATCTATAACTATAAGACCGGCAAGCTGGTCAAGACCCTCTTCGCAATGGGAGATCTGGTGCTGGAAGGGGAGGAGAAACCCATCCCGATGCAAGACTACGAGCTGAGCGATGACGAGTCCAAACTCCTGGTGTTGACCGATATGGAGGCCATCTACCGTCATTCCTACACGGCCAACTATTATGTTTACGATATCAAGGCCAAGTCGCTGCAAGCGCTTTCGGAAAATGGCAAACAACGGTTGGCCACCTTCTCGCCAGATGCCACCAAGGTGTGCTTTATGCGCGACAACAACCTGTTCATCAAAGACCTGAAGACAGGGGAGGAGAAACAGTTTACCTCCGACGGCCGCTATAACCATATTATTAATGGTGCCCCCGACTGGGTCTATGAAGAGGAATTCAGCTTCTCACAAGGCTACTGCTGGTCGCCCGATGGCAAGAAGATCGCCTACATGAAGTTCGACGAATCGAACGTAAAGGAGTTCCAGATGGAAGAGTTCGAGGGCCTCTACCCCGAATGGTACAGCTTCAAATACCCCAAGGCGGGCGAGGACAACAGCGTCGTCGAGATCTACGTGTATGACCTGGCCTCAGGCAAGACCGTGAAGATGGATACCGGCACCGAGACCGACATCTACCTCCCGCGCATGAAGTGGACCAAAGACCCCAACGTGCTGGCCATCCAGCGTCTCAACCGCCATCAAAACCATTTGGAGATTCTCGCCGCCAATGCCACCACCGGCGACAGCCGCGTGTTTTACGACGAGACCAACGAGTATTACATCGACATCACCGACGACTGGACCTTCCTCGAAGATGGCAAACGCTTCTTGATGACTTCCGAAAAGAGCGGCTATAACCATATCTACCTCTATAAAATGGATGGCGCCTTGGTGAAACAACTCACCGATGGTCCATGGGATGTCACCAGCGTTTATGGCTTCGATGGGAAGGAAGTGTTCTTCCAAGCCGCCAAGAATGCCCCGGTGGACCGCCAGATCTACGCGGTCAACTTGAAAGGCAAGATGCGTGAGGTGATCGGACGTCCCGGCACCAACCAAGCTCGCTTTAGCAACGACTTCAGCTACCTGATCAATATCAACTCATCCATCACCCAGCCGCGCCAGTACGAACTCTACACCAACAACGGCAAACGGGTACGTGTGCTCGAAGACAATCACGCCTTTGTTGAGAAGCTCAAGACCTTCAACCTTGGGGAGAAGAAGCTGATGAAGATCAGTGATCCCGCTTTCACCTTGCCCGACGGTACCCAGGTGGATGTGGACGCCTGGGAGATCCTGCCTCCCGACTTCGACCCCAACAAGAAATATCCCGTGTTGATCTACGTGTATGGCGGTCCCGGTCACCAGACGGTGAACAACGCTTGGGCGGATAGCGACTTCTGGTGGTTGCAGCTGCTCGCACAACACGGCATCATCAGCGTTTCCATCAATAACAGAGGTAGCGGTGCCCAAGGCGAGGTCTTCAAGAAGATGACCTATTTGCAGCTGGGCAAGTACGAGACCGAGGACATGATTACGCTGGCCAAGTACATGGGCAAGCTGCCGTATGTGGATCCGGATCGTATCGGTATCTACGGCTGGAGCTATGGTGGCTTCATGGCTGCTAACGGCATCACCAAGGGCGCCGAGGTCATTAGCACCGCCGTGTCGGTAGCACCGGTGACCAACTGGCGTTATTACGACAACGTCTATACCGAGCGTTTCATGCGTACGCCGCAGGAGAATCCCGATGGCTACGACAAGAATTCGCCAGTGCACAACACCGAGATGATCAAGGGCAATTACCTGCTTTGCCATGGCAGCGGTGACGACAACGTCCATTACCAGAACGCCATGGAGCTCATCAAGGCCATGATCAGCAATGGCAAGCAGTTCGACCTGATGATCTATCCCAACAAGAACCACGGTATCTACGGCGGTTACGAGTACGGCGACGGTGAGTGCCGGATGCATCTCTTCAACAAGATCGACAACTTCCTGTTCAAGCATTTGTTGGGTGAATAAGCATTATGGTTAGGGAAGAAACTGTTTTCGGGCCGATCTTCAGCCGTCGGTTAGGTAGTTCATTGGGGATCAACCTGCTGCCGGTAAATGGCAAGATCTGTACGTTCGACTGCATCTATTGTGAATGTGGCTGGAACAAGGATGGACGTGGTGACACGAGATTGCCTGAAGCCTCTGAAGTGCATGAAGCCCTCGAAACCAAACTGAAACAGCTGGCGACTGAGGGGACACCTGTGGATTCCATCACGTTCTCTGGAGATGGCGAATCAACGATCCATCCGGGTTTTCCGCAAATCATCGATGATACGCTTCAACTGCGTGATCGCTATTACCCGAAGGCCAAAGTCTCGGTGCTCTCCAATGCCACGCAGGTGCATCGTCCCGAGATCTTCGCAGCGCTTTGTAAAGTCGATAATCCCATCATGAAGATCGATGCCCCGACCAATGCGTTGGCGGAGAAGATCAACCACCCGGCTCCGGGCTATGACGTGAATAGGGTAGTGGAGGCCTTGAAGCAATTCAAGGGAGACTTTGTTCTCCAGACCATGTTTTTGAAGAGCAAGGACTTTGATTCTTCTTCCCCTGAGGTTTTGAACGGCTGGATGGATATCGTCAGGCTGTTGAAGCCCCGTGAGGTGATGGCTTATACGATCGATAGACCCACTCCTGAAGAAGGTTTGCAGAAGTTCACGGTGGAGGAGATGAGTACTTTTTTGAAGCCGTTGATTGAGGAAGGATTCAATCTTCAGATAAAAGGTTAATTCTTCCTTCTTTCTTCTGTCTTCTAAATTCTTAAAAAAATTCTTCTTCCTATCAAAAAAAGTTGTATCTTTGCGCCCTCAAAAAACGTTTTTTATTACTAACCATTTAAAAGAAGGAAGTGTTTTAAAATGATTATTATTCCTGTAAAAGAAGGCGAAAGCATCGACAGAGCTTTGAAGCGCTACAAGAGAAAGTATGAAAAGACCGGCGTCGTGAAGGAATTGCGCGAACGTCAAAAGTTCACCAAGCCCTCCGTCATCAAACGCGCCCAGCGTCTGAAGGCTATCTACGTGCAGCAACTTCGTCAGGCTGAAGAGAATATGTAATTCGCCCGTAGGAAAAATAATTTTTTTTGAAAAAAACTTCGTTGTGTAAGCATTTTTGCTTATTTTTACAACGAAGTTTTTTTATTGCCCTTCCTGATGCGAATTGTCGAACAGTTCATCTCCTATATTCAAGCCGAGCGGCGTTATTCTCCCTTGACGGCGAAAGCCTATCTTCGTGACTTGAGCGACTATGCGGATTATCTGCATGGCACCTACGGGATGGACGACCTTTGTAAGGCTGAGACCCCCATGGTCAAGTCGTTCCTGGTGTCGTTGAAGGACAAGGGGCTTTCCAACCGCAGCATCAACAGGATGATTTCTACCTTAAAGACCTTCTACAAGTATTGTGAGCGCGAAGGTTTGGTGGAGATGACGCCGATGTTTGGCATCAAGAATTTGCGACAGCCCAAAAACCTGGTGAAATTCGTCCCTGAAAGCGATATTAATAATGTGTCGTTTGAAAATGTTGACGACTACGCAATAAAAAGGGATGAATTGTTGTTTGAACTATTGTACCAGACAGGCATGCGTAAGGCGGAGTTGATCGGGCTGAAGGATGTGGATGTGGACCGGCTGGAGATGCGGATCAAGGTGCTGGGCAAACGCAACAAGGAGCGCTTTATTCCCATAGGACGGGATTTGATGGCCATGATTGCGCATTACCAGCAGTTGAGGGACGAGCGGTTTGAGGTCCATGCCGACCGCCTGGTGTTGAACGACAAGGGGGAGGAGATGACGCCTTACTTTGTATATAATAAGGTGCATAAGATGTTGGAAGGGGTGACGACGTTGAAGCAGAAGAGTCCCCATGTGTTGCGGCACACCTTTGCCACCCATCTGTTGGACGAGGGAGCGAGTCTGGTGGCGATACAGAAGTTGTTGGGGCATACGGAGCTGGCCACGACCCAGGTGTATGCGCACAACACGATTGAGCAATTGAAGAAGATACATCAACAAGCCCATCCCAAAGGAGGATGAGCCCCCGAGAAGCGGGGAATATTAAGAAACATACGCCCGAAAGGGTTAAAAGAAAGGAGACATTATGAAAGTAACGATCAATTCAGTTCATTTCAAGGCCAGCAGCGACCTGGAGGAGTTCATCAACCAGAAGGTCGAGAAGGTCTGCAGCAAGTATGGCGAGGTTATCGGTGCGGAAGTCAACCTGAAGTTGGACAACACCGACACGCCGGAGAACAAGATCACGGACATCCGTTTGATGCTTAAGGGTGATGATTTGTATGCGAGTAAGCAATGCAAGAGCTTTGAGGAGGCCACGGACCAGGCCGTTGATGCCTTGAAGAAGCAATTGGAGAAATACAAGGGAAAATTCACGAAATAATATTCAGTTGATTTACAAGCAATTATAAAATTTCTTCAATTTTTTTGAAAAAAAAAGACCGAAAAAGATTGTAGGTATCAAAAAAACATGTACTTTTGCACACCCTTTCAACAGAGAGGGTGTGCTTTTGCGAAAGGCACAAGGGTTCTTAGAAAGAGTGCCGGTATAACTCAGTTGGTAGAGTAGCTGATTTGTAATCAGCCTGTCGGCGGTTCGAGTCCGTCTACCGGCTCTGAGTTGTACGAAACGGGGGAGTCGCATAGTGGCAATTGCAACAGACTGTAAATCTGTCCTCGGATGAGTTCGGTGGTTCGAGTCCACCCTCCCCCACAAGTCAAGCGGAAGTAGCTCATTTGGCAGAGCGAAAGCCTTCCAAGCTTTAGGTGGCGGGTTCGAGCCCCGTCTTCCGCTCAGGATGACAAAAGCCGATGTAGCTCAGCGGTAGAGCACTTCCTTGGTAAGGAAGGGGTCGGGAGTTCAATTCTCCCCATCGGCTCAATTAGTGTTTATAGGAGTTTAATAACCTTAAATAAATAGAAATAAAATGGCAAAAGAAAAATTCGAAAGAACTAAACCGCATGTCAACATTGGTACTATCGGCCACGTTGACCACGGTAAGACCACTTTGACCGCTGCTATCACTTTGCACCTGGCCAAGAAGGGTCTGTCAGAGATTAAGTCCTTCGATGCTATCGACTCCGCTCCGGAAGAGAAGGAAAGAGGTATTACCATTAACACCGCTCACGTTGAGTATCAGACTGAAAAACGTCACTATGCTCACGTGGACTGCCCCGGTCACGCTGACTATGTGAAGAACATGGTTACCGGTGCTGCCCAGATGGACGGTGCTATCATCGTTGTCGCCGCTACCGACGGTCCCATGCCTCAGACCCGTGAGCACATCCTGCTCGCCCGTCAGGTTGGTGTGCCCCGCCTGGTTGTGTTCCTGAACAAGTGCGACCTCGTTGACGATGAGGAATTGCTTGAGCTCGTTGAGATGGAAGTCCGCGACCTCCTGAGCAAGTACGAATTCGATGGCGAAAATACGCCTATCATCCGCGGATCTGCTCTGGGTGCTCTGAATGACGACCCGAAATGGACTCCTGCCATTGACGAACTGATGGAAGCTTGCGACACCTGGATTCCTGAACCTCAGCGTGCCGTTGACAAACCGTTCCTGATGCCTATCGAGGACGTGTTCTCCATCACTGGCCGTGGTACCGTTGCTACCGGTCGTATCGAAACTGGTGTCATCCACGTTGGTGATCCCGTCGATATCCTCGGTATGGGTGCTGAGAAGCTGAAGTCAGTCGTTACCGGTGTGGAAATGTTCCGCAAAATCTTGGACGAGGGCGAAGCTGGCGATAACGCTGGTCTGTTGCTCCGCGGTATCGACAAGGACGAAATCCGCCGTGGTATGGTTATCGCCAAGCCCGGTTCAGTGAAGCCTTATCACCACTTCAAGGGCCAAGTCTACGTTCTGTCAAAAGAAGAAGGCGGCCGTCACACCCCGTT
>JAGCPJ010000016.1 GCA_017965765.1 Bacteroidales bacterium | reverse complement strand
TCCAGGTTTGGTGGCACTTTCAATGCCATCGGGTAGGTAGCTTCCACTCACAGATTCAACTTGTGCGTTGTCGCCGTAGGGACCCCACCAGTGGTGTTCAGCTTCGTCGGTGTAAACGATACCGAGAGGTGCATTCTGTAACGGACTTGACAGGAAGTGCCAGTCGTATGTGAGGGTCTGGGTGCCTTCCAGCTGGTTCCAGGTGGTACCGGTACCATCGGAGGAGTTGTCGAAGGTGACACCCACCGTGGTGTTCTTGAAGTCACCAGTGCCTGACTGGATCAGGGCAGCGTCTTCGTTGACATACACGTAGAGGTTGGTACCAGGCACGTTCGCCACGTTGGTGGCGTTGCCATAAAGGAAGATGCTGGCTGTCTTGCCGCCGTAGCCTTCCAACAGATGGTCGAGGTTGTTCGAATAGTCAAGGAACTTCTTGTTGCTGTTTTCCGTGGCCATGCAGATGTTCTTCGGGAAGCCTAACACGGGCAAATCGCCGTTGACATTCTGCGTGGTCGGACGGAACCACTTAGTGTAGGCTGTGTGTCCATCATTGACCCACTGGTTCAACACGCTCAGCAAGCCGTCCCATTTCACGATGTGGTTGTTGTCGTAGGCATGTGTGGTCTTAACATAATCGTTGCCCGTGGCGGTGACGATGTTGTCGCCGTACATGTAACCGTACTCCTTGCGTCCCAACACGGCACTGTAGTTGCCGCTCTTGGTGGGCTCGGTCTGACCAGCGGTCACGTAATTGCCGGCCTTGTCGGCGTAGCAGTACGTGATGGTGCCACTGTTGTTGTAGGCAAACGAGGGGAAGTTCTTGATGCCGACCACGGAATAGCAGTTCTCAATGCGTCCAGTGTTGTCGCCAGCGAGGCCGCCGATGTGTTCGGAGACGCTCATGGCAGTGTTGGCGTAGCTGTTGATGAGGTCGCCGCCGTTGGTGCCGACGAGGCCGCCCATGACGGTGGTGGCGATGCTGCTCATGGTGTTGACTGCGAAACTGGAGTGAATCTCGCTGCCGGATGCTGTCACACCGGCGATGCCGCCTATGTTCACCGTATTGCTGCCACCGGTGAGCGTACCGGCAGCCTCCACATTGCTGATGGTGCCGCCGCTTACGGTGCCGGCCACCGTGCCGATGTTGGCTGAGTTGGCATCGAAGTCAACCTTGATGACCGCGTTGCTTACGGTGCCGGCGGTGTTGCCGAACATACCCATGTCTTGGTGAACCAAGGTGCTGTGGATGCCTTCAATGGTAAAGCCGTTGCCGTCGAAAGTGCCCGTGAAAGGATGGGCGGTGGTGCCCATAGGCACCCAGATGCTGGCGTACATGTCGATGTCGGCAGTTACCTTGATGTTGGCATTGCTGTTTTCACCGGCCACACAGTGGTTCTCGCCGTTGAGCATGGAGATCACCCAAGCCAACTGTTGTGGGGTGTGGATGTCTTGCAGCTGTGCCGCAGTCATGTAATCTGTATATCCGGTTTGTTCTCTGCTGGTGAAGTAGGGGTTCCAGGTAACAGTGGTCACCCAAGTACCAACCCAGTAGAGATAGGTCGGGTCTTCGTAATACTCTAACTCATAGATGCCGTCGTCGTGGAAGATGACGGTGTTAGGACGCGGGTAAGGCGTTTCAAGCCAGGCGATGTCGTTCTCACTATCGACATGCACCACCTTGGTGTATTCGCTGCTGGTGGTCTTGGTGACACCGATCTGGGCACTGGAGCTCAAAGCACCGTAGGCATCGGTGGTGCTGCCGGTACCGATGGTCACCACCTTGTCGGGATCAGTCAGATACACGTTGTTCTGAACGCCTTTGCCGATGTTGTCGTAAATCACGACATCGTCTGACACGTTCAGCGTGCCGTCCATATATACACCGGCACCGTCGCCCACCGACACGTTGTTGGTGATGGTGGCGTCGGCATTCATCATCAAGGTTCCGCCATCGGCGATATAGACTGCACCGCCATCAGAAGTGTTGTTGTTGTTCTGCCTGAGTACAGTGCCGTCGTTGAGTTCCACAGTGGCGCCGTTGGCGATGACAATCATCGGCGACTCGGCGGTCACAGGCGTGAAGGGGGCGTAAACGGGATTATTTTCGTTGTCAACACCGACTTGGATCTGGGTGTTGCCTCCGTTGTAATGACCGTCAAGCGTGATACCCGTCATCACCAGGTTGTGGGTCACATAAACCAAGGTGTCGAGGTAAGCCTCGTTGTCGGGGTTGCCGATGATACCTGTTGAAGTGGCCAGTTCATGGCCACCGTCGTAACGGTAAATCAGCACGTTGTCGTAGGTCGAACCGTTCCAGGTGAGCTGCTTGTCGATAGTCACCTTGTTGACAATATAGATTTCGTCGCCGGCGAGGTAGCCGAGACGGTTGAAGATGGTACTCAGCGACAGAGCAGCTTGGTCGGGATGCTTGCCGTCAAAATTGTTCGAGCCGTTGATGCCGTCCAAGTAGAACTTCGTACCGCCACCACGACGGATCACATATACCAAGATGGTCATCGGCTGATTCATCTGCGTCTCATCGTTTTCAGCCACAAAGTAGTCGAAGGTGATGTTGAAGGTGAGTACGCCGAGGGTGTCGGTGGTGGTGATGCTCTCATGGCCGTTGTAGTGCAATGTGAAGTCGATGGCGAATTCGTTACGTCCTCCAGTCTTGCCGATTTCCACGTTGGTGGTTTGGTTGGCGTCATGGTTTTGGCCCGTGTTGCTGGCCCAGCCGTTGGTGTTGTCGTAGTTGTTGGACGCGCCGTAGGTGACAGCGAAGTTGGTACGGGTGTAGGTACCGCCACGGTTGACCAAAAGGCCGTCTTCGTTGGTGGCGTCAATATGGTTAGAGGAGAAACTCACACTGTTGACGGTGAAAGTCGATTCATGTCCTGACTCCACGGTGAAGTGGGGCAGGGTCACCTTGGCGGTGTAGCTTTCTGCGTTGCTGCCCTTGCCTTGCATCACGGCGTAGAGCGTCGTGGAGAACTCTTGCGTGATGGTGGTGCTGGTGTTCACCGCCAATGAAATGGTCACACGGTCCAACACAACGTCAGGATGGTCGGGATCCACCTGTACAAGCACGATGGTCATCGGATCCCAAGTCATGTTGGAACTCAACTTGTCGTAATAGGTGAGGCGGAAGGTGATCTGGTCTTCCTTGGTGAAGTCGGCGTTGGTGAACTGTGTGGAGGCCAAGGCCAGGTTCTCGTCGGCGTTTTGGCTGATGAGGTAGGTGTCGCCGGTCAGTCCCAAGCCTGATGTCGGCATGACCACCAAGCCGAAGTTGACATCGGGGTTGGCGAGAATGCCGTCGTTGAGGAGCTGTTGTACCTGGGCTTGGGTTTGCCCGCTCTGCTGGCTGGTGGTATAAGAAATCCAGTCATCGCCGCTACCGGTTGCGCGTGCGGCATCGTAGGCCATGATGTCGGCGCCGTAGCTGATGCTAGTGTTAGAGCCAGTACCGACGGTCTCGAAACGATACACGTAACCGCTGTTGCGGAGGGCGGGAAGCGTGATGGTGACATCCACAGTCTTATAGGTATCAGAACCTGTGGCATGGGCATTAAACACACCTTCGCGATAGTGCTCAATACCACCGGCACGCCAGATGCGGAAATACTGCTCACCGTTCTTTGAGGAATGGGTGTGGTTTTCGTATGGCATCTGGATGTTACCGCTATTGCCGGCGAGGTCGAAAGTGTTGTTCGACGCGGTGTAGCTCACCCAGCCACCGTCGTTGCGGTTATCGTAGTTGGAGTCGTTCATGTTAAATGGAGCATTGCTTTCCCAACGCGGACGGGCATAGGCACAGGTGGCGTCGGTTTCGGCAGTACTGACCATCATATGGGCGTAACCGCTCAACATGCCGTACTGGGTGTCGTATTTCACCTCCACATAGTTACCGCCGTTCACACGCACCTTGTTGTCGGTGGTGCTTAGGTCGCTCGGGGTGAGGGCTGGATAGTCGTCGGTGGTGAGTTCTGCGGTATAGACATCGTCGCAGCTGCAGCTAACGAAGTTGGCGATCTGGCTCACCGGCGCGTTGAGGAAGAGGCCGGAACCGTTCACCAGGCGGACACCATATTGCATGTCTTCGGTGACGGCGCCATTGCCGATCTCATAGATACCGTATTTCTCGGTCGCGTTCAGCGAGTTGATCATACCCTGGCCATTGAGGTTGAGGTTGGCGTTGTCAATGATGAGGAGCTTGGCGCGCTGTATGGAAAGGAGGCTTCGGGTGGCGTCGATGTAAGGTTCGTCTTTGCCACCGTTGTTGTTGGCCGTACCATAGTTGCGGATGATGACGGTGCGTTCACCCTTACCGGCGTCGCACGAGGTGCCGCTGGCAAGGACGGATCCGCCGATGTTCATATATTGGGCGTTGCTCGTCTGGTTGGTGGTGGTTTGGTAGTCCAAGCCATCGATATAGATGTTGGAGTTGCCCGAGATGGTAGAGCCGCCAAAGCTGCCACTGAAGGTACCCCAGTCACCGCCGGCCCACACGGTGCCGAGGATGTTGAGGTTGCTCACGGCGTAGTTGGCATCCGAAGTAGGACGCTTGTTCGGCGCATTCTCGATGGCGTTCTTGCCGATGAAGGCATACACGGAACCGAAGGTGTTGCCGTAGTAGCCTGCAGCATACACGTTCTGATCGATGGAACCACCGCTGATGTTGGTGACGCAGATGGTGCCGGTCTCGGTGCTGCTGGAGAAGCTGTTGTGGGCAAGGTTGAGGTCATTGCCGTCGTTGGCGTTACGCGAGCCGCCATACACATTGCCATACACTTGGCCGCCCGTCATGTTCACGGTGCGCAGACCGGTGACGAACACTTTCTTCTGCTCGCCTTCGGCACCGCCGAACACATTGCCGCGGATGTTACCGCCGCTCACTGTGGTGGTAACGGCACCCGTGGTAGTACCCATCTTGCCGCCGCCAAACACGCTGCCGCTGATGGCACCGCCACTCACACTGACGAGCGAAGCAGGAACGACTTCAGCATCATCACTGGGAATACTAATGGTGATGTCGTCAATCCAAACTTCATATTGGTCCTCGTCTTGGTGATGGAAAGCAATCCAGATGTTTTGTCCTGCATAACTACTTAAATTGAGTTCAATTTCTCGCCAATTATTATAACGATTGTTGTTATGACGCAAAACATCGTTTGGGGTTGCATTACCCTTGGATGAAGATGTCCAAATTGCGGTAAAGTCACTGGCACTACTTGGTGTGGCAGCCGTAGAAACGCATACTTCAAAATAATCTTGATAAGTATCATTAGCATAATCATACCAAAAGCTTAAGGTAGCACCATCTCTCACCTCATATTGTCTGGGTGAAACAAGGTAAGCATTGGTGTTATAGGCAGAAACATTATCAATAAATGAATAACTCATTGCAAATCCAGTTCCGCTATGAGCAAGTGATGTATAATCATAATTACCAGGATTGTTATTACTATGAAGCCAATTACCACCAGAGGTATTAACTTGAATGGTTGTCCATCCTTGTAAAGTGCCGTCATCAAAGTTATATGAATAATTATCGTTCGAGGAAGAACCACCAGCATACACCACATTGCCGTTCTGTCCGCCGCCGAACACGTCACCGCTAATGGTGCCGCCGCTAATGGTGACTTTGGTTTGTCCAGAAACGAGAGCTGTGATGCTTGAAGCACCCTTGCCAGCACCGTACACATCTTTCATGGTACCGCCACTGACGTTTACTTCGGTGCCACCATTGCTGACAGTACCTTGTTCGCCGCCGCCATACACATTATTATTAATAGTGCCGCCAGCGATATTGACCTTGGTGCCGCCCTGCATGTCGGTGCCACTACCATAGCCGCCACCAAACACGTTGCTGACCTTACCGCCACTGACATTGATCGAGGCAAGGCCGTTGGCGATACCCCAACTATTGGAGCCACCATAAATATTTCCTTCCACAACACCATTCGTCATACTTATGTTCACCGTTTGAGACTTTTGGTTGTTGGCGCCGCCATAAACGTTGCCTTTCACCTCTCCGCCAATGATATGAAGGTTGGCAGTGCCCGAATTAGCAATATAACCATAGTTGCCGCCACCATAGATATCACGCCAAACGATGGCATTGTCAGCAACTACAACGGTGGAATTATTAACCTGGCCTACAGTGTTGGTGGTATAAGAGCCGTCAGGTACAAAACTGCTATCGGTCGGGTTGATACCGCAACCAGCACCGAAAATGATACCGCCATCAGCACCGTTGATGCCATAACTGTCAATCACATTGTCACCATCAGAATCCAAAGCAATTTCACCTCCAACATGGGTTCCTCCCTCAGAATTACCCACTTGGGCATCGCCGCCAAAGTAGATATAACTATCGCCGTAGGTTTCACCACCAGTACTTGCAGTACCATTGCAACCGCCAGCAATCCAGCCATTAATAGTTCCTCCAGTAATCACGAATTTACGATTACCCGTTGCAGTAACATATGCGGCTGCTCCATACACACAACCATCAACTTGTCCGCCTTTGATGCGGATATAAACATTCTCGTTTGTAGTGCTTGCATAACTGTCTTGATCCAAACCGCCAGCGATGTTGTTGATGACACCGCCTTCAACAGTCAATCTTCTGCCGCCTTGGTACTGGCAGACGTTGGGTATTACGCCCAAATACATTGATTCGCCTTGAGCTCCTGAACCTACATCACCAGTTAATATATTACCGCTTTTCATCGTATAATCATAATTGATGGCGGTGGCATTGGCAGAAGATGAAAACACAACATATCGACCACCGAAAAACGCACCTGTGACACTAAACAAGCCATTGTTTTTCTTGGCTCTGTCGTAATCGCTTCCTAATGTCACATTCACATGAGGTGTTCCAGAAATTGTGCAAGGATAGTTGGTATTATTATATACATACCCCGCTCCCATAGGAGCAAGAGAAACAATCTCACCACTCTCTAATCGGAGATGATAATCAAATGCTGCATGGGCAGAAGAACTATAGCCATAGGCTTGAATTTGTCCCACACTACCGTTGCTGTCATAGCTTTGAATACCTCGACCGAAGACTAAGTCATATCCGTTTGAATAGTAATAAGCGTTGCCTTCAACGAGATTGTTATTATCCATATAGGCGTTTCTAAGCACGATGTTTTCGAATTTCGTATGATTTGCGGCGGAAAAATCGTCAAACCAATAGTAACTGGATGGAACAGTGGTGGTGGGAGTACTTCCGTCAGATGTGCCGTTAGGATAAACCGAGGTTATGGTAACGGGAACTGAAACGCCAGAAGTTGCGTGATATCCCGCACCATCAATAATCATGAAATTACGTTCGTAAGAAACACTTGAATTCAGTCCGGAAAGAGAACCAACTGCCACATATGCCTGCGCCCACAAAGCTTCGAAATCCACTTCATTGCCTTCTTCGTTGGAGGTAACGAACTTAATGTCTTCCTCAGCGTTGATAATGCCACCCACATTTACCGCTGTGCCGTTGGCTCTTTGGATGGAGAGACCACCACCCAAACGTTTCACACGCCAAGCGTAGAAACCACGGTAACCAGGAACGGTAATTGTTGCAGTGCTAGTTGTATAAGTACCTTGAGCGTATGGAGAAGTGTTATAGTTGGAGGAATTCGCTGTTACAGTGCCAATCGTAGCGGTTGATGAATCATCATAGCGTGCTGTAATAGTACTGTAAGAGTAACCACTCCAATTATTACCAGATCTTCCTCTTGCAGTAAGTGTAATGGAAGTTCCTGCTTTCACAGTAATCGTTGTGTTTCCACTGCCAGAGCTCGTCTGTTGCCATGTTTGCTGCTGGTTGTTTTCGTCTGTGTATGTAACTCTAATAAATCTTTGGTTATTACTACCATTAACTGTACCAGAAATGTAAAGCGTTCTAGTAGGAGATTGAACAGTACCGCTCTCTCCCATTGGTCTTACTTGGAATGGGTTGGGAATCATGGTATAGGGGTAGCTGTTGCCGTCTTTTTCCAAGGTTTTCAGGTAGATAAATTGGTTCTCGGTTTCTCCGATGTTCACCTGAACACCAGTGGCGTTGGCGCCGAAAGCGGTGGGGTTGTCGCCGCTTTGTGCAGCAGTAGTCATGTTGCCCGTGCCGTTACCGAAGTAGGTAATTTTCACGTCGGCGGGGTTGAGGCTCTTGATGGGGCTGGAGTCATCGCTATAGTAGCTCCAGCTGTGATCCTCGCGGTCGTCGAGGAGGACGATGCCGCCGCCCACGGTGCTTCCACCGCTTGGCACGTAGGTGTTGGAGGCCACCTGCGAGTCAACATAGCCTTGGCTTTCGTAGTGGGCGATGGCCTTCACGGTGGCACCCGGGGTCAGTGCAGCAGTGGTCACAGAAGTAGTGCCAAAGTCGCCACTGGAGGTAGTGGGTGTAGAGCCGTCAAGGGTATAGAAGATAGAAGCTCCTACTAGCGAACAGGTAATGGTAGCTGTGCCGTCGGCGTTGAAAGTAATCACTGGTGTGGGTACCGTCACGTTGCCGAAATTCGCCGTTTCCACACTTGAAACTTTGTCGGAGCAGGTCACAGCCACACTCACCGCCTTGAAGGTGGTGTTGGGCGTGTGCCACTCAAAGGCATCCCAAGGAGAAGTGATCAGCGTGCCGTTGGTTGCCGAAGGCTCGGTGCCGTCGGCAGTATAACGCACATTGTAGGTCTCATTGAGGCCTGCAGGCACAGTACCAGGGGTGATATGAACCATGTTGCCGTTAATACTGATGGTAGGTGTCGTCGGGGTGGGCCGCTGGTCGGCGGGAGTGAAGGTGTGCGTGGCCACGGCACTGTTGTTTTGGCCGTCCTTCACGACGATGGCCTTCACGGTGACGTTACCGCTGAGGTCGATACTGAAAGGACCCATGTATTCGGTTGACGAAGTGGTAGGAGTGCTTCCATTGGTGGTATAATAAATGGTCGCGCCCGGGGCGGTGGGGTACAGCACCACCTCGTCGTCGCAGATCTCTTTCACGATGATGGGCTTCTGCATAGCGTAGCTCGAAGCGGCACTCACCTGGGCGGCCCAGCCCTCATCACGGTAGGATCCGTTGGAGACGAACTTGAAAGTGATGGGACCATTTGCCATAATGGAGAAAGGCTCCACAATGGTACCAGTGAGATCAACAATCAGCTTGCTGGCGTCTTCTTTCTCACCTTCATACACGTAAAGATGATCGTCGTTGATGCGAAGACTGAAGCTGCCATTGAGTGGTGTCGCGTGGTTGCCACTATTGCCGTCGTATGCGGTGAACTGGTTGAAAGTCACCACAACCGGTGTGCTGGCATCTTTCTTGAACGTCAAGGTGGCGTTCTCGTTGTGGCTGTACCACTTCTCCCAGCAGAAGTCGGCTGAGGAGGGACCACCTGAATCGTAGAAATCTAGTGAACCAGTGGCGGGCACGGTTTGAGTACCGCCGTGCATGTAAACATTTTGCGCTTGCGCGATTTGGGTGAATAGCGCCATGAAAAACATCATGGCGAACGTTCTCATCACGAGACGTTTTTTCTTTTGTCTATTCGAGACCATGGGATTAGTACTTTTTTTATTCATTTGTATTCTCTTTGTTGATTTCTAATTTTCTGTATTACATTTTTTTGTTAATTTTTAAAAACGATTTTCTTGGTTAATGGCTAAAATAAACACAATTATCCCTTTTTTTGGCGCGGCAAAATTAAAAAAAATATTGGAATGGTATTACTAATTAATGCTTTTTTTAAGAGGAGAATTGGAAAAAATGAAAATTATTTAAGAAACTTCTTTTGACCCTCTTTCCGATAAATATTTTTGACAATATTTTCATAGAAATCTTGACAATCTAAAAAATAGTCCTATCTTTGCAGTGCAAAACTAACGAAATCCATTAATTCCATAAAACATTACCGTCATGAGAGACCCCATGCTTGAAGTCGTCACCAACCCCGTCACCGAAGCCCGACGCTATGTCGAAAACGCCAAAAAACTTCTCAAAGACCATGGCCAACTGGATTACGAAACCCAACTTTACCAGGACCGTAAATATATCCGCATGGCCGGCAATACCCTCTGGAATGGGGTGCTACTGATCTTGGACGCCGTGTTCCATGTGAAGACTCTTGACCGCCCCCATCCAGATATTATCGATTATAAGGACGCTGTCTCGAATCGTGATGGGAAACTGTTGAAACTTGTGGTTACCGGCTACGAAACGATGCACATCTCTATGGGCTACGACGGTATTCAAGCCAAAGAAACCAGTGCTTGTGGACTCCGCCTCGCCAACGAAATCATTGACCGCTGTGCGACCATGCTGGCCTAATCAATGATTTCTTTCGGCGCAAAAAACGGTCAGTTCCCGTAGCCGAGTGAGGACGTCTCGGTCTTTCACCCATGGTGCCAAGGCATCGAGAGATTTCAAAGCTTTATCGAGATACTGCGGAAGCAGCCGTTCCGCGATGACGGTGTTCTCATGATCATCGTCATCCAGGATGTCGTCACGCATCTGAAAGACCAGCCCCAAGTTCAGCCCAAATTCCCCCACCCCTTCTATCTTCTGTCTTCTGTCTTCTGTCTTCTCACTAAGCACCGACATCGCTCCTCCCACGCAGCAGGAACGGATCAACCGGGCGGTCTTCCGTTCGATGATCTCCAAATATTTGCTTTCCGTATTTCCACTTTCCACGCTCCACTTTCCACTCTGTAGTACTTCCCCTTCCACCATCATCATCACGGTGGAGAGCATGTCCTGAAGGATTTCGAGATCGACGGGGTTGGAGAGAATCTTCATCGCCTTGGTCAGCAAGTAGTCGCCGGAAAGTACGGCCGTGGTGTTGCCCCAGACAGCGTTGACGGTGGCCTGCCCACGACGGATATCCGACTCGTCGATGACGTCATCGTGGATCAAGGTGGCGGTATGAAGCATCTCCACAAACTGTGCCGTGCGCCGTGTGGAATCGTTGATGTCGCCGAAGAGCAGGGCCGAAAGAAACACCAGCCTCGGACGCAGACGCTTGCCCTTGGCTGCAGCCACATGGCCCAGCACAGTGTCCATCGGCACCGTGGTTCCCTTCAGCGAGTCAAGAAAGACCCGCTCGAATTCCTTCATTTCGTTTTCCATGGCTGCAAAAGTAACAAAATTTTTTTGCACGTTTTTTGTATTACTATTATCTTTGTCTTAAAATCAAACACCATGAAACGCGTCCTCATCACCGTTGCCGCAATACTCATTGTCGCAATCACGCTATTATCCTTCCAAAAAGCCAACAACAACGATAACAACAAACCGGCAAAAGAGCCGTATGAAGCCATGTGGAAACAATTCAATGAACACCTGTCAAATTCCTTGCCCGAATCCGCGGCCAAAGTGCTTGACAAAATCGAGGCAAACGCCATCAAAGATCACGATCAGGTCCAGCTCCTCAAGACCATCATCTACCGGAAAAAGGTGATGCTGGAGACCGAAGAAGGCGATGTGGAAACCGCCTATCTGAACTATGCCACGAAACAGCTTGACCGGCTCGACCCCGTGCCCCGCGCCGTGCTCCACGCCGATATCGCTTCGACTTACGCGGAATACTATTCCATCTTCAGCTACCGTATCAACAGTAACAAGGTGGTTGACGGCGACATCAGCAACATGTCCATGGACAAGTGGGACAGGCATACCTTCAACAGACTCATCGACGAACAGTACTTCGAGGCGCTCAAGCCGGTGGCCGAACTGAAAGCCGCCCCGACCAGCGACTACCTCTGCCTCTATGAGGAGCATAACCGCATGACCCTGGAATACGAGCCGACGATGTTCGACTTTATCTTCCACAAGACCGCCAAACATTACCAAGAGTCCTCCAGCGCCGACGACATCCATCCCAGCTGGAACACCGACACTTGGTGGCTTGCCGACAAGGACTTCGTGAAAGCCGACCTGGGCGAAAGCGACCAACCCATCATTAAATGCCTGAAGCTTTTCCAGCGACTCATCTCGGAAAACATGGACAACCCAGACCTGCGGCTTTACAACGACTACAAACGCTACGAGTTCGTCAACAACATCCTCAAGGACCACGACCGCTACCAGCAGGCATTCCGCGGCCTGATGGAACGAAACAAGGGCAACGCGCAGTATCCCGAACTCGCCAATTGCCTTGCCAGCAGCCTTATCCAACAGTATGAGGACAATCCCGACAACGAAGCATATCACGACAATTACAAGAAAGCCGCCGACATCTGCCGTGAGACCATCGCGGCCTACAACAAGAATACCTACGAGTGCAAGAGCACCCTCGAGCATATCACCCACAGCGAGATGTCGTTCAAACTCAACAACGTGCAGCTGCCCAACGAGAACATCCCCGTCGTCCTGCAATACCGCAATGTGACGCGTCCCTACTTCAAAATCTATAAGGTCACCGAAGCGGAAGCGGAGAAACTCTCGAGACTGTATGAGTACGACCTCTATGATACCCTCGAGCAGCGGAAACCCCTGTTGGATCGTCAGGCGCTTCTTCCTGAAGAGGCCGACTACCTGCAACACAGCACCGCAATCGCACTTCCCGCCCTGGAGGAAGGTATCTATTACATTCTCGGCAAGACCGACCGCGACGCCAATACCAGAAGTAAGGGCTGCGTGCTGCGCTTCCAGGTGTCGCAGCTGGGCTACCTCATCGACAGCCAGCCCAACAAATTCACCCTGGTGACCATCGACCGCAAAACCGGCCACCCGCTGCCCGGCGTCTCAGTGAAAGCTACCCGACGCGAATACAACTACAAGCTCCGCGAATACGAAACCAAAGAGGTGGGCTCAGCCGTGTCCGACAAAGACGGACGGGCGGTGTTCACCAACACTACGGGACACAACTCGTTCAACATCACGCTTCGCAAAGGCAAGGATGTGCTGCTGCCTGCAGAATCGCATTACATCGAAGGTGAGCCCTCCAGCCGCGGCTCCTACGAACAGACCAGACTGTACACCGACCGCGCCATCTACCGGCCGGGACAGACGGTGTATTTCAAAGGCATCGTAGTGCATTACGAAAACGGACACCAGACCCTGGCCACCAACTGTAAGGAGCATATCTATTTCAAGGATGCCAACCGCCAGAACATCGCCGATGCTTCCTTCACCACCGATGAATATGGTGGCTTCGACGGCTCCTTCGTCATCCCCACCGACCTGCTCAACGGCATATTCATCCTCGACGCGCTGCACGGCAGTACCGACATCCGGGTGGAAGAATACAAGCGCCCCACCTTCGAGATTCACTTCGACGGGGTGAAGGAGCAATACAAACTCAACCAAGACGTCACAGTGCACGGCAGCGTGGATGCCTACGCCGGCTTTGGCCTTGACGACGTCAAATACACCTACAACGTGGTGCGCATGACCCAGTTCCCGTGGCGCTGCTGGTGGTGGTGGTACCCCGTCATCCCCGACGAGACCATCGACTTCGGCGAGGGACGCACCGATGGTGATGGCAAGTTCACCGTCTCCTTCAACCTGAAGCCTTCCTTGAAGACAAAACCCGAACAACAGCCGGTGTTCACCTATAAAATCGAAGTCACCGCAACCAGCGCCCAAGGCGAGACCCACAGCGACACCTATTACCTGCGCGCGGGATACAACGAGATCGCCATCAGCACCAACATCCCCAGTCTGGTGGAACAGTCGGAAGTGGGTAAATACAATATCGAGGTGTTTACCATGAACGGCAAACCTGCCAAGAGCCGAGTGGCACGCAAGATCTATCTGTTTGAGGAGGACAGCCGCATCAACTATTTCGAAGCCTTTGGCCAACAGGACAACCTCGACCGTCAGGCACTTAGCGATGGTGAGTTGCGCACGCTGTTCCCCAACTACAGCTTCCGCACACAGGACGACAAGATGAAGCACAAGAAGCTGGTGTATCAGGACGAGGTCAACATCAACGAAAAAGCCAACTTCTACCCGGGAAAACAAGCCCTGAAACCTGGCAAATACTACATCGAACTGAAGAGCCTTGACGATCCTTTGGCCCAAACGGCCACCGAATTCACCGTGCTCCAAAGCAGCTCGAAACAACTGCCTTATCCCACCATGGCCTGGTACCGTGTCGATAAAGGCACCGCCCATCCCGGAGAGACGGTCCAATTCCAACTGGGTAGCGCCGCCAGCAATGTCAAGATGTGGGTGCGGCTGACCCATGGCGACGAGGTGAGGCTGGAACGCTGGATCATCCTGAACAACGATGTCCAGACCATCGACTATAAGGTCACCGAAGAAGATCGCGGCGGCTTGACCTTGCAGACGGCTTTCGCCAAGGAAAACTGCTACAACACCCGTAACTTGCATGTCAGCGTGCCGTATGACAACTACGACCTCGACGTCAGTTTGGCCACAGTGCGCGACAAACTCAGCCCCGGCGCGGAAGAGACCTGGACCATCAACGTGAAGGACTATAAGAACCAGCCGGTGAAAGCCGCCTTGCTGGCCGGCATGTACGACGCCTCCTTGGACGAGTTCGCCTATCATTACTGGAGCTTCGGCATGAAACCGTATTCCATGGGTTCACGCTCCTTCCGTCACGACAGACAGCAATTCATCAGCAACGCCACCTCGCACGACCACTTCACCCTCTATGTCATGTTTGACGATGAACTGCCGTCCGATTTCCCGTTCCTCAGGATTTATGCTTACCACTTGGACAACATGATGGGCGCCAGAGTCTTACGCAAAAACAGCATGGCTGTCGAAGAAGAAGCAGTAGTGTATGCAGCGGCAGCAGGGGAGGTTGTCGAAGAGGTAGCGATGATGGATAGTGTCACCGCCGACGCAGCCGAAGATGACAGTGCTACAGAAGAAACCGGTGCTCCTCAATCTACCGAAGAATCATCGCCGTCGTTGCGCGAGAACTTCAACGAAACCGCCTTCTTCTTCCCCAACCTGAGAACTGAGGAGGATGGCAGCAGCACCTTCACCTTCACGCTTCCCGATGCCATCACCCGATGGAAACTCATGACTTTGGCCTACACTAAAGAGGGTCAGACTGGAGGCAAGGAATACAGCTTCACGGCTTCCAAACCCGTGATGATCATGGCAGACATGCCGAGGTTCATGTACGACATCGACACCCTGTGGCTGGTCGCCAATGTCATCAACACCGGCGACGAGGCCGTCACCCCGAAGGCGAAACTGGAGATCTTCGATGCCACCACCATGAAGCCGCTCGACCTGTTGCTCTCCGACCAGACCATCCCGATGCAGGAAATCGTCCCGGGACGCAGCAAAGAGGTCCGTTGGAAGGTCGCCGGCAAGTACGACCTCAGCCTGCTGGCCTTCCGTTTCACGGCATACACAGGCAACTTCAGCGATGCCGAACAACACCTGCTGCCCGTGCTCAGCAGCGAGATCTTCCTCACGCAGACCTTGCCGATCACCGTCATGGCAGAGACCCAGAAGACCTTCGACTTCGAGGCCATCGCCAACCCCAAGAGCCATGAACGCGACTACAGCCTGACTCTCAACTTCAGCACCAACCCCGTGTGGTATGCCGTGCAGAGCCTGCCTTACCTGGCCAACATCCAAACCAACTACGCCGAGAACGCCTTCTACGTGTTCTACGCCAACAGCCTCTCCGCCTATATCGCCGACCATGTGCCGAACCTGTTGGCCTATATCAAACGCTGGCAGATCGAGACCCCCGACGCCTTGATGTCACAACTCGAGAAAGACGAGGATCTGAAGGCCATCATGCTGAAGGAGACCCCGTGGGTGATGGAGGCCAAGAGCGAGAGCGAGCAGCGTTCCCGTATCGTCAACCTCTTCGACCTCAATAACTTGCGCTATCAACAGTCTCACACCCTGTCGCTGTTGGAGCGGAAACAGAAATACAACGGCGGCTGGCCTTGGATCGATGGCATGCCCGAGAGTGCCTACATCACCACCTATATCCTCAGCGGTTTCGGCCGGTTGAAGTCCATGGGCGTCTGGGATTCCATGAGCAAATCCGACAAACTCAAGGCCGAAGAAATCTGCCGCAAGGCGGTCCGTTTCATCGAGAATGACGTGGCCGAAAGCTACCGTGAGATGCGGAAACACAAAGAGGAATGGGGCATTGGCGGCTTCACGCTCAACGAACTCTACGCCTTGAGCTTCTTCCCGGAGCAGAAGTCGGACAAAGACTTCGCCACGGCAAAGAAGTATTACCTCGACCGGTTGGACGACAAGAAAGAGTGGACCGAATTCACCTTCAACTACCGTTCCTATGCCGCCATCGTGTTGTGGCGTAACGGCCATGAGAAGACCGCCAAACTCATCATCCAGTCGTTCAAGGAATGTGCCCAGAAGAACGAAGAGATCGGCATGTATTGGCCCAAGAAGTACTTCAGCTTCATCTCTCACGTCGCCACACATGCCAACATCATGGCGGCCTTTGCCGAGATCGATCAAAACCAAGAGACGCTTGACCAGCTGAGGATCTGGCTGCTGACACAGAAACGTACCAATATGTGGGAGAACTCCGCTTCAACCGCCGATGCCATCTATGCCTTGCTGATGCGGGGCAGCGACTGGTTCGAGGAAGGCAAGGACGTGACCTTGAGTTTCAGCGGTACGCCCATCAGCACCGAGGGCGGCGAGGCCGGCACCGGCTTCATCCAGCGCCGCTGGGATGCCGGCGAAGTCACCGAAGACATGCGTCATCTCACTGTCAACAACCCTACCGGTCATCTGGTTTGGGGCGGCTTGTTCAGGCAATATTTCGTGCCCATCGACGAGGTGAAGAGCGACCAGTCGGGCTTCAAGATCCGTCGCGAACTCTATGTGGAGACCGTGGACGCCAAGGGCACCAAACTCATCCCAGTGAGCAAGCAGCCGCTGAAAATCGGCGACAAGCTCACGGTAAGGATCTTCTTCGAGAACAGTCAGGATATGTCGTTCGTGTTTATCAAAGACTTGCGTGCCGCAGGCTTCGAGCCGATCGACCAGATCTCAACCTATGACTATGCTGACGGCATGTATTACTACCAGAGCAATACCGACACCGACATGGAATTCTTCATCGAGCGCTTGCCAAAAGGACAGCACCAGCTGGAGTACAGCATGTTTGTGACGAAAGAAGGCGTGCTCTGCAATGGTTATGCCTTGATCCAATGCCAGTATGCCCCCGAATTCAGCGCATACTCGGACGGCATGAAGATTAAAGTGGAAAAGTGAAAGAGGGTGGAACACCCTCTTTCATTTACTTGAACGCGTTCTCGCTCAGGCCCTTGCCACTCAACGCCAGATCCTTCATGTAACTGGGCACCTCCTTGCCGAGGTACTTGTCAACATAAAGCTTGGCGAGGTACTGGCCGAGCATGAAGCCGTGGCCGCGGAGACCGGTGAGCATACCGACTTCTGGATCGACGATGTAACGCGGCTCCATGTAGTAGCCAGCCCACACGGCGTGGAAGCCCACGGAAGCGAGTTCCGGGATCCAGTCGGAGAAGACCTCAGAGCAGATCTCCAAGAACTCCTTGCTGTTGTACTTCAGGTTCTGACGAGCCTCAAAGGCATCACAGTCGGGCGAAGCGCATCCGATGACCTGTCCCGTGTGCAGGAACTGCTGTCCATAGACGGCACTGAAGCCTTTGTAATGACGGCGGTCGATGATCATGTCGAGCGAGTCGCCATGGGCACCCAAGTTGGGCAGACGACGGGTGATGAAGGCTTGGTGCTTCACAGGATAGAGCTGCGTGTCGATGCCGAGCATGTCGGTGAACTTCTCGGCGCCCCAACCCATCGAGTTGACGAAGTGATCGCAGGTGAACTCCACAAACTGCTTGTCGTGAGTGCGGACGAGGGCGACATACTTGTCGCCGCTCTTCTGCACGAACACCAGCTCACAGTCTTCCATCAGCGTGCCGCCATGTTCAACGGCGATGCCGCGGATGTAGTCAATGGTGCGTCCAGGCGTGGCTTGCCAGCAGTTCTTGGAAATCAAGGCGTGGCTATAGACGTTGCTGTCCATGTTCCACAGCGGGGAGATCTCCTCGCGGAAGTCCTTCTTGTCGATCATGTAGGCGTCGCTCCAGGCACGTGAGGCATCCAAGGCCTTATAGGTGGCGTCGTCGTGGACGAGGTTCACGTAGCGCGTCAACTTGAAGTCGATGTTGTGGACGGCTTGGATGCTCTTGAAGATCTCAAGGTTGTGGTTGGCGATGTCGGCGATATCGGGATTCGAGAAGGCAGGACGTCCACCGGCGATGCAACTCCAAGAGGAGCCGCGGTCGTAGTTGACCAGCACGGGTTTCTTGCCTGCCTCGGCGAAGTAACGGAAGGCACCGCTACCTGCGATACCGCCACCGGCGATGAGCACCTCCACGGTTTCCTTCTTCACGTCGTTGCCGGTCTGGAACACGAAGGTCTCCTTGCGGTTGGGCTGATACACGTCGCCAAGGGTGACCTGGTTGGCCAACGGTGCGCGGGGCGATGAATCACCAACCACCTCGATGCCGTAGCCACGAAGGATCTGCTTGGCTCTCGAAACGCAACGCTTGCCACGGCAGGGACCCATGCCCATACGGGTGATGTGCTTCAGTTCATCAACAGAGATGAACTTGCGGTCGCCGACAGCCTTGAGGATGGTCTTCAGATCCACGTCCTCGCAGTGGCACACGAAGGCATCCTCGGTGTGGACGGTGGCCATCGTGTTCCCTGGCATCGGGTCGAGCATCATGAAACGTAGCGGCTCTGGATAGCGCTCCTTCAAGATGAATCCCTTGATGTCGGTCATCATCGGGTTTTCCACTCTCCACTTTCCACTCTCCACTTTCACGCGCACCACGTGGGTCTTGTTGGGCTTGCGCATCACCTTCTCGATGACGCCATCGCAGAGGATGGTGCCATCGTTGTCGATAAGATAGACATCCTTTCCTTCTTCCACGTCGTATTCAACGGGCAGGAAGACCACGTTCTTGTTGAGGTCGTAGCCGAAGATGGCCAATCCCGGGCAGTGGTTGACGCATTGCATACAGCCGATGCACTTGTTGTAATCAACCACCGGCGTGGTGTTCGTCGAGGCCTTGGTGATGGCGCCTTGCGGGCAGCTGAACGAGCAGGGGTTGCAGGCGAAGCCGTAGAGGCAGTCGAGCTGTACAAACGGCTTGGCGTGCATGCGTTCCTCGTCAGGCAGGTTGGGCTCTTCCAGGATACGCACGGGACGCTGTTGTGAGTCGATATATTGTCTCGAGATCTCGAGATACTCGTCGTAGTTGTAGCGCACGCCGAGGTTCTGGGCCACTTCGTAGGCGGCTTGCTTGCCACGGAGCACGGCGCTGGTGCCTTCACCGATACGTACGGCGTCGCCGCAGCCGTAAGTGTTAAGGCCGAACACCTGCTTGCCCTTGGTGAGGAGCTGGTCGTCGGGGACGAGGCCGGTGCAAATGTTGATGATGTCGATATCATCAATGATCTTCTCAGTGCCTGGAATAGGCTTGAAGTTCTTGCACTCGGCGATGACGGCGCCCACGATACCCGTATGGTCCTCATTCGGGATGGCCTTCAGCAACACATGGGAGGTCATGATCGGGATGCCCAAGCGGCGCACACGGTTGGCCTGGACGGGGAAACCGCCCTCGTGGTCCATGCCTTCGATGATGGCCTTGATGGTGGCACCTGCCTGCATGCCTTGATAGGAGGTCAGGTAGCCGATGTTGCCTGCACCGACGGTGAGCACTTTCTTACCCAGCAGGGTATGTTCCTGGTTCATCATCTTCTGGAAGACGGCGGCGGTATAGACGCCTGGCACGTCGTCGTTCTCGAAGGTCGGCATGAAAGGTACAGCACCGGTGGCGACCACCAGATGCTCTGCGTCAAGGTAGCTGATCTCCTGGGTGACGATGTTCTTCAAGGCGATGCGCTTGCCCTCCAGGATGTCCCACACGGTGGTGTTGAGCAGGATGCCCTCCTGGCTGTCACCAGCCAACGTCTTCGCAATGTCGAAGCCACGCATGCCGCCGAAATTCTGCTCCTTCTCGAAGAAGAAGAACTGGTGCGTCTGCATGTTGAACTGACCTCCGATATGGGCATTGTTGTCGATGACCATGTTGGCAATGCCCAACTCACGCAGTTTCTCACGGCAAGCCAATCCCGCTGGTCCAGCACCGATGATGGCGACGGTAGTCTTGTAAATTTTAACGGATAACGGAGAACTGAGAACGGAAAGTTTTCCGTTTTCCGTTATCAGTTTTCCGTTATCCACTTGACGGACTTCCTTGACGCCGTCAACCAACGTAATGCAGATGCGTCGGATCTTGCCATCGACGAGCATCTCACAGGCACCGCACTTGCCGATACCGCACTCGAGGCTTCGGTTGCGGCCCTTGAGGCTGTGGCTGTGAATGGGATAACCGGCTTGGTGTAGGGCAGCGGCAATGGTCTTGCCTCGCTGGCCTTTGACAACTTTGCCTTCATACAGAAATTCCACGAGGTCTTCCTGTGGGATGTCCAAAATAGGGTGTTTTTCGATTTTATACATAGGATATGCGTTTGTGTTCTTCTTTATTTTAAGAGGCACAAAATTATCATTTTTTAATAAAAAAAGAAAAAATTCTACATAAAAACTATTGACATTTTTAAAAAAGTCAGTATTTTTGCAGCGATAAATTTACGATAATCGATAATTATATAAAACCTTATTATGATTTTTTTTAAACACAAAGACAAGGAAGTAATTAAAGATCCTGTAAAAGAGGCGCGCCGCTATGTGGAGAATGCTCGGACTATTCTGAATGAAAAGGGAAAATTTGACATGGAACTTCAGATATACAAAGACCGCAAATACGTCCGCATGGCTGGCAACACGCTTTGGAACGGCGTGTTGCTTATCCTTGACGCAGTGTTCCAGGTGAAAGAGAACAAAAGGAGTCGGCCGAGTATCGAAGACTACAAAAATGCTGTTGGCGCCCGTGACCGGAAATTGCTTGCACTTGTCACGAGCGGTTACGAAACAATACATTTATTTATGGGTTATGATGGTAATCAAAGAAAGGCGACGTGTCAGGATGGTATCATCATTGCCAACGACATCATCGACCGTTGCGCTGCGATGTTGCCGTCATGATTGTTTTGTCGATAGCAACCCGCACGCGGCATCGATGTCCTGACCCCTTGAGGCGCGTATCGTGGCGATGATGCCCTTGTCGTTCAAAGCATCGCGGAACCAGGTCATGGTGTCGTTGCTGGGACTCTTCAGCGGGATGCCCGGAACGGCATGGTAACGGATGAGGTTCACCCGGCAACGTAAACTGCCCAACAACCGGCAGATCTCTTTGATGTGATCCTTGGTGTCGTTCAGATCCTTGAACACGATGTACTCAAAGGACAGCCTGCGCTGACCATGCCAGTCGTGCTGCTTCACCAGATGAATCACCTCCCGGATGGGGTAGTTCTTCTCGATGGGCATCATCTTGAGACGCTCGTCATGGAAAGGACTGTGCATGCTGATGGCGAGGTTGCACTTCGACTCGGTGAGGAACCGCTTCAGGTTGGGGATGACGCCGCAGGTGGAGACGGTGATGCGGGTCGGGCTCCAGCCTAACGCCCACTCCTGCGTCAGGATGTCGAGCGACCGCATCAAAGCGTCGTAGTTGTTGAGCGGCTCACCCATGCCCATGAACACGATGTTGGTCAAGGTGTCGAACTCCGGCAGGCTGAGCACCTGGTTCACGATCTGGGCAGCGGTCAGGTTCTTCTCAAAGCCTTGCTTTCCCGTGGCGCAGAACAGACAGTCCATCTGGCAACCCACCTGCGTCGAGATGCAGAGCGTGGCGCGGTCACGGTCAGGGATATAGGCGGTCTCAATGCGAAGGTCGCCGGCAGGGAAGAGGTATTTCTTGGTGCCGTCACTGGAGGTCTGCTCCTTCAAAGGCGCATAAAGCCCCACCTCGTATTGCTCGGCCAACAGCTCACGCGACTTCTTGCTGAGGTTGGTCATGTCGTCGAAAGCGGCAACGCGTTTGTTGTAAATCCAATCCACCAGCTGTTTCCCGGTGAACTTCGGCAAACCGAGTTTGTCCACGACCTCCTGGATCTCCTCAGGGGTCTTTCCTAAAAGCATTTCTTTTTCCATACGGCAAAATTAAGGATTATTTCTATTTTTGCACGTTAAAACACGACGAATGAGGAAACAAATCCTTTTTTTTCTGTTGCTATTCTTCTCCTCTTGGGCCTTTGGCCAGATCCTGACGGATAGCAATCTCCCGATAGTGGTCATCAACACCGATGGTGGGGTGAACATCCCCGATGAGCCCAAGGTGCTGGCCACCATGAAGATCATCTGCCGTCCCGACGGATCCCGTAACTATCTCACAGATATCGACAACCCCCATTTCCTGAACTATGACGGCCGCATCGGCATCGAATTGAGGGGAAGCACCTCGCAAGAGTTCTTGGAGAAGAAACCCTATGGTCTGACCACACTTCAAGAGGACGATGTGACAAACAACAACGTCCGTATCCTCGGGATGCCAGAGGAACACGACTGGGTGCTGAATTCCCTGGCTTTCGATCAAACGGGGATGCGCGACGTGCTGGCCTACGGGCTCTCGGAACAGCTGGGACAGTATGCCCCGCGACGTGTGTATTGCGAGGTGATGGTCAACGGGGACTATAAAGGACTGTATGTCTTTATGGAAAAGATCAAGGCGGACAAGAATCGTGTCAACATCGTGAAGATGGACGAAGGCTGCAACAGCTATCCAGAGGTGACTGGGGGCTACATCTCCAAGGCAGACAAGCCGGGTGGTGATCCTGTGGCTTGGCAGATGGAGGGATACGGCGGCAGTTGGTGGTGGCCAACCTCGGTGATCTTCATCCACCATGAACCCAAACCGGAAAAGGTAACCACTGCCCAGAACGATTACATCCGTCAAGTGTTTTTCGACTTGCAAGACGTTGCCGGGCAACACAACACCGCGATTACTGGGGGAATACCTTCCATCATCGACATCCCCTCCTTCGTGGATTTCATGATGATCGCTGAATACAGTTCCAACGTCGATGTCTATTCGTTGAGCACCTTCTTCCACAAGGACCGGAAGGGGAAGCTGCGTGCTGGTCCGGTATGGGACTACAACCTGGCCTTCGGTCATGACGAGTTCGGCAACCGTAGCCGCTATGACGTGTGGCAGTTCGACAACGAGGACAACAACGGCCCGAAGTTTTTCTTGGATCTTTTCGACACGGAGCTGTATCGCTGTTATATGGCCCGAAGGTGGAATGCGCTGATACAACCCGAACAACCTTTGAACTATGGGGTGGTGTGCGCCCGTATCGACGAGATCGATGCGCTGATTCTGGAAGCCATAGGTCGCGACAACCAGCGTTGGCACAAGATGCTGGGCCATGCCAATGCCTTGACGGAGATGAAGAGCTGGCTGCTGCAACGTATCAACTGGTTGACATCGAATTTCGGCCCATGTGACGCTTGTTCCGAAGTGGAGGTGCCGCCACTAGTCATCTCCAAGATCCATTACCATCCCGAGGATTACTACTATATCGATGGTGACCAACTGGAGTTTGTGGAGATCACCAACAACGGCGACGATCCCGTGGACCTGACGGGCATCTATTTCCGCGAGCGGGGTATCACCTACGCTTTTCCTGCCGGTGCCACCCTTGCCGCCCATGAGCCGCTGTTGCTGTGTTCCGATTCCATCGCTTTTATGGAGTATTATGGCATCACCCCTTTCGGCCAGTTTGAGCGCAACCTCTCCAACAAGTCGGAGAACCTTGTGTTAGCTGATGCCTGGGGTAATGTCATCGACGAGGTGCATTATTACGACAACAATCCCTGGCCTTGGGAAGCCGATGGGGAAGGGCCTTACCTCGAACTCATCGACTTGGATTTGGACAACAGTCTTCCCGAAAGCTGGACCTTGGGTTACGATGTCACTGCCGTTTCCGAAAATAGGATGGAAGAAACGTTTAAGGTTTATCCCAATCCCGCCCACGGCATAGTCACCATTATTTTCAACCCTACAATTCCGAATTCCGAATTCCGAATTCCGCATTTCCACCTCACCAACATGCTTGGCCAGACCTTGATGGCCGGGCCATTGAAAGACCGAATTGATATTTCCGCATTGCCTTCCGGAATCTATTTCATCACCATTGCCGAGGTGACGCAGAAGGTCGTGGTGAGGTGAGTCTTCCATCTATTTAACAAAGACTACGCTTCGTCAATTTCAACACCGGTGATTTCAAGGATGGTTTTTTTGTCTATGCCGGCAGCAAGCATCTTTTGAGCGTTTTCTTTGTTGGCTTCTGCTCGTCCTTTTTCAAGACCTTTTTCTAATCCTTTCTTCATGCCTTTTTCCATCGCGTGCCTTTTTGTGCCACGAATTATGGCGTTTTCGATACGGACGCTGTCGATGTTTCTTTCATAAAGGCACCTTTCCACATCGGTCATTCCCCATTCTTCCATCAGTTCTACTGCCTTGTTTGTCAGTGGATTGGCAAGTAGTTCTTCGGGTGCTTTGCGAGTGTATTCATTGATTTCGGTAAGAAAGCGGAGCCATAAACGCTGCATTTCTTTTTCGACGGGGGTTTGAGGATTGAATTTTGGGAGTTCTATGAAAGCGATGTGCAATCCTTTGATGATGTTGTTTGAATCGCAGGCGTGGACCATCTGATAGTAGTGGTAGAACTGGTCCTTGGGTAATTCTGATTCGACGGTGTCGTTCACGATGTTGAGGGAATATACGGGCTCTAGCAATTCATAATCCTCTCCTTTATGAAGCTGGGTGACATAAGCTTTGGAGGCGTTGAAGAGGACGCGACTTTTGAAGTCTTCGGTCCAAACCATCTGCATTTCAACAAGGAACTGATGTCCGCGTTTGTCCTTGCATCGGACATCGACTACTGAATATTTGATGTCGGGTAACGGGGGCATGAGTTCCGGTGATAGGTATTCAATTTCCTGGACGATTTCGTCTCCCTCTAAGGGAAGCATGGCGTTAATGAAACTGATTAGCAAGTCGGAATGCTCGCCAAACACTTTTTTAAACGTTGTGTCGTAACGCGGGTCAACATATCTGCTCATAGGATTGATGGATTTGTTTTAGTTTATTAATTCAATACGTATTATTTTTGTTTCATAATTACGGTAACATCACCGCGCAGCGGTCAATGATCTCGTTGGCGAGGCGGATGCCTTCGTTGCATACTGTTTTGTCGAGGACCCCGTCATAACCCATGTGGAGGTGGAGAATATCGTAGGCGTTGTTCACTGAGGCGAGCAGTTTGCGGTCACGTGGCCCGACTGCCATACGGTAGTCGTCTATATTGACACGTCCCTTTTTCTCATTTACATGAAAAACGGTGTTGAGGATAATCAAGACGCCATTCCATAAATAATGACCTGCGGCCTTAACGTATTTGCGGTCTGTATATGAATTGGTTTCTGGGTCAAGTTTTGCGTTGTTTTTGAGTGTCTCACGGGCGTTTTCCACGTAACGCCGGGCTTCACTGACTGGGTCTCTTACGATTTCAATCATCGGGTCTCTCATGACGGGTGTGTTTTAGTTTATTAATTCAATACGTAATATTTTTACTGCAAAAATAAGCATTAATTTTCATTTGTCAAGAAGTTGATGAAATTATTTCCAATGTTTGTTTTCTCCCATCCAATTCATCCAT
Source organism: Bacteroidales bacterium (assembly GCA_017965765.1). GTDB lineage: Bacteria > Bacteroidota > Bacteroidia > Bacteroidales > F082 > Limimorpha. The sequence goes on along the minus strand of JAGCPJ010000016.1, from coordinate 30,541 downwards.
CTCCACCCCGAATTATCCATTTTGGATGCAATAATTGTATCTATTCTAGATAATTAACAATTTGATAATCAATTAAATATGTTTAAGATTCAATATTGATTCGTATATTTGCTCCGACAAACCACAGTAATGATCCAACGATTATTATCAACGTTCGGGAACACCCCGAACATGAACTTGATTCAACCAAATGTCAAAGAACTATTGTTTTATGGCGTAAAAACCGCGTAATAATCAAAAATTTAACGGACTATTAATATAATGACGATTACAATGAAAAAGTTAATGTATGCAGTAATACTCCTGCTTGGTTTGAGCATGGTTAATGTTTCGTGTTCAACTTCACCAGAGGCACAGGCAAAATAAGATGCAAAGGCTATTGTAAAAGCCTTGGATAAGGGCGATAAAAAAGCCGAGGAGAAAGCTTGGGAAAACTTTGTTACTCACAAGCAATATTATGAAAATCAAGGAAAAGGAAGGGCCTTTCAGGACGCTTTTGATGAAGCTGCTGCGAAAGAAATCAACAAGTAGGAAATGAACATTATTAAGGATTAGGAAGGTAAGAAACAACCGGCCATGACAATTCATAGACCCATCTGGACCTGCGGCCGCTACAACGCCAAAAAACATGTAGCCCTGATGTACAACCTCTTGGCTGGCTACAGCTATTTCTTCGAGTCGTATTCAGCAGATGTCATCGGGCAGGTGCTTGCTGTACCGCGAAACGGCCAAGTCGAAGTGGAAAAGATTGTCTCTGCAACTGGCATCGCCGAGGAATCCATCTTGGCATTTTTCGACACCTTAATTAATGCAGGCCTACTGACGGACTTTGTTCCCACCGATGAAGACATCAAACGGATGCGCTCTCAATTGGCCCAAGCCAAACGCAATGCCTCAATGACCACGGAGAGAACCACCAAGGAGAAACTTCCTTTCGACACTTCCTCGGCAGAGCAGGACTACTACAACACCGTGGATGATGGCAAAACGGTGACTTCGGTCATGTTTGAGCTGACCTATAATTGTAGCGAACAGTGCATTCATTGCTACAATCCTGGAGCTACTCGCAACGATAAGGAAGTTTCACATCGTGGAGATCGCGAGGAACTGAACCTCGATGACTATAAACGCATCATTGATAACTTGTATGAGCATGGTTTGGTGAAAGTCTGCCTTTCTGGAGGCGATCCATTCTCAAAGCCCATTGTTTGGGACATCATCAACTATCTCTACCAAAAAGAAATCGCCTTTGATGTCTTCACCAATGGGCAACGTATTGTGGATAAAGTGGAGCGATTGGCCAACTATTTCCCGCGCTTGGTGGGCGTGAGCATCTATAGCGGTGTGGCTGAGGATCACGATGCCATCACTCGTGTGAAAGGCTCTTGGGAACGCTCAATGAAGGTGGTGGAGCAACTGTCCGATTTGGCTGTTCCGATGAATTTGAAATGTTGCATCATGCAACCTAACCTGCATAGTTATTATTTGGTAGCCGATATTGCGAAAAAATACGGTGCAGCTCCGCAGTTTGAAATTAATATCAACGATTCTATTGAAGGCGATCGTTGCTCTAGGCAATTGAGACTAAATGAAGAACAATTCCAAGTGGTGCTTCGTGATGACAACATTCCATATTATGTTGGGCCAGAAGCTCCAGATTTTGCTGGACAGTCCAAGCCTATGGATGTGAATGGCTGTGGTGCAGGTGGTACTACATTTTGCATTACGCCTGACGGAAATCTTCAACCTTGTTGTGCTTTCCCAATGCCATTTGGCACCCTGAAAAAGCAATCCGTAGAAGAGATTCTGACAGAAAATCCTATGCTCATTAAATGGCGTTCTGCCACATTGCAACAATATGAAGATTGTGGCAAACATGATTATTGTGCTTATTGTAATTTGTGTGCTGGCAATAACTATGTGGAACATGGGGATTTTCAGAAACCATCCGAAAACAATTGCACGATGGCCAAAATCCGCTGCAATTTGGCCCATCGGATGATGCAAGGATATGATCCGTTGCATGGTCAAGATTTTGTAACTGCGCTCCGAACCTTATCAAAAACAAAGGTGGACTTGCGACGCATTTATGATACAAAAGGGATAAATGGTGTCTCCCGCAGTACACCTGTAACTAACTAAATCATACGACAATGAAAGTAGAATTAGTTATCAGTAAGGCTTCCAATGTCATGACCCCTGGCCATTGCTCGCAGATCAGCGAAGGCGTTTGTGGCGTTATGTGGAGACAAGTCTAATTGTAGCATTTTATCAGGGGAGTACTTCTACTAGTGCTCCTCTGATGGTTTATCAATTATAGTTCAATGAATTAAACAATAGAAAAAAATGGGAAAAGAAATAATCAAAGAACCTAGAACTCCGAATAAGCCGATTATTCCAGAGCCTAAGAAAGCACCATTACCTGAGAGACCACAAAAGCCTGTGTTGCCTGATAGGAAGCCTGAACCTGGAAAAAGAGTTTTATGATGCTAAGGGTGTTCGCAAAAAATGTAAATTGTCTGGTGTTGGAAGAGAAATCTCCAACGAAAGGAAACAGGGATCTATATCCTTATCTCCGTTCCGAGCACGGCGACAAAACCATGTACCAAGTCAGTCCGATTCATGGCCGCAGTTATGTGGTGGGTAGAACTGGCGAAGGCCGCTATGTGGTGAGCAAAGGCAATGGTTTGGGCTACACCCAATACAACTTTGTCTATACGCCAGAGATGCCTTCAGATGTATGGGGCTTGCTGCTCAAAGAAGATGCCTTGCGTGATTTCCATTGCGGACAGGAAGTGCAAGCCTTGGGCATCAAGACGAACCAGATGGAATGCGTGTTGGAGCTGGACTATTCCATCCATATTGCCAAAACCAATGTGGATAGGAAACCCGTTCTGCTGCAATACAATGTGGAGTGCCCCTATCGCATCAGCGATGCACCTTTCATGACACGGGAGCAAATCACCGCTGAAGTCAACAAATGGGAGAAGATGAACGACAAAGGCTTTGACAAGGATTATCTCATTGCCGCCAATGTGCTCATCCGTAACCTCCGCATCATGCACGACCATGAGGTGCTACATAACGCCATCCATGAGCAGAACTACACTTGGGCGTTGGAACTGCTCGACTTTGAGTTGTGCCGCACGCCGAACTATCCTTACACCCAAGCCGACTATGAACGGCATGTGTGCAACCTATACGACAGAGAAGTGATTCAAACCTATCAAGTCATCATCTACATCGCCGGTTGCCTCAACGAACCTGTCGATTTCAAACAACTTGACAATTTGTTTCTTGAATATGGATTTGACCTCAGAAAATTCAAGTTATAAATTCACAAATACTGATATGGGCTATAAATACATACGCGAAGGCCAAACAAGCTACGGAAGAATCGCTTTCAACATTGACGGGCGTTTCATCAGGGAAGGACAGCCCTCATACGGCGCCATTCTCTATAATATCGATGGCAAATGGATCCGTCGCGGCCAAACCTCATACGGCGAAATCGTTTATAATATCGACGGCAACTATATCCGTAAAGGGCAAACCAGCTATGGCGAAATCCTTTATAACATTGACGGCTGTTATATCAGAAGAGGGCAACTGAAAATTGGAACGATTGCGTATCATTTGGAATAACTTCAAAAACAACAATATGAAAGAAGAACAAGTAAACATCACATCGGATTATCATGGCGATTTTACCGAAACAACAGGTACACCGACCATTAATGGGAAAAGGATGGGAATCTTTGAAAAGAAGCGTTTCAATTATTGGAAAGAGAGGAACCGCCTTTTCATGCAACAGATTGAAACAAATGGTTTGGATGTCAATGCAAAATATGAGGTAGAGAAGAACGAGTTCCTTCAAAAGGACGCAAGCGGGAACGAATACACCATGACGCAATCGCACGACGACTACCTTATGGGCGGAGGCAAATGCTATGGCGGAAACATCGGCGACACAGTTTCTTTTGAGTTGCTTGTGCATGCCCGTCAAGACGGGAAGGAACAAGAAATCCGAATCAGGAAACTTAAGATGACATGTAGGAATAAACAAGATGAAACAACCTTTGAAATGTTGTTTGGCGGATTCGACTACGACAACTCATTGGACGACTTTTTCGCAGATTTCATGGAAAATCCAAGCTACTTATTAAAAAAGCGATAAACAAAACAAATTGCAAACCCAAATAAAATCATTAAAAAATGGAAAAGAAAAACAACAACAATGCCATCGAAATAACATACGATGGAATGGAGAACATCACTTATGAAAAATTGAAAAGAGGCGTTATCTATGCCGACATTGGTTGCGATAAGTCGGATATGGTAATGGATCTCCTTCCCGCCCGTCATTATGAAGGGAAAACACGTAGCGACGATGCAAAAATCGGTTTTACTATCTCTACGAAATGTTGTGCAACAGAACCCTGGTTCCAAAATAAAATCGTATTTGACATCGATGGGGAAAGATTGGAGGTGGATTCACCAAATCATGGTTGGGTTAGAAAAATGCATTATAAAACATTCGATGAAGAAAACTCTTATTCGGAGGAAGAAATCAAAGGTATTAATTCGTACAGAATTAATGTTGGCGGCATTGGCAAGGTGGATTTCGATCTTCAACCCGACGACATCAAGCGCATTGCCGAAGCCAAAAATGTTGATTTGTATCTTGACTCCGACGGGGCATATAATGTCAACGGTGGCAGCGTCAATGCCAGAAACGGCTATGGAAAACTTCAGATAGAGGGAATACAAGGGGTGATGAAACGCGCTTACCACCATTTCGTGGATGAAACATGCTATGCCGACTACTGCGAAAACAAGCAAAAAGCCATAAAGAAAGAAAAACAAAGGGTTGAGGCTGAGAAAAAGCAGAAAGAGCAAATGAGGATAGCTCAAGAACAGGCAGAAGCACAGGCGCAGCAAGAGGCTGTAGAGCGAGAGCAAAAGGCCTCTAAAAGAAGATTGACCGTTTTCTTGATATCACTGGTTTTGCTAATCATCGGTTTCATTTTATTTTTTAGTGACGTAGAAGGAGGTTTGTGGTTGGTGATACCGTCAGGCATAGCAATAATTGTTTGCCTTGCGGGTTCAAAGCGATACGCTGAATTCTCTGATGCTTTTAAGAAGGGTACTAATGGTGAGGACTACGGGGGATAACGAACATACAGGTCATCGCTGTTGATGAGATTCAACCTCCCTTATCAGCCGTACAGAATACCGCTCGTGTGGGTAATACGATCCCCCGGAAGCCACGTAATCCACGTTGAAATCAAACAAGCTCTTCAGCCAGGGAGTGTCATAGCCTTCCGATGCGGACGACGACCAATAAGCGCCACGCTCATTAAAAGCGTCCTCGTACCAACTTTGGATGTTGCCGGCAGCCGGCAGGAAGACGGCACCGTTGGCTTCCAACGCACGGGTCCAGTCGTCGGGTGAGATGACATTTGCATCATAGAAAACGTCCCCGTTGTTGGTGCTGTCCAAAACATAATAAGACGCATCCCAATCGTCGGGAAGGAACACCACGCCATTGATGCCGTCGACCACAGCCTTTGCGAACAAAATGCCGGAGGTGGTTTCCCGGTTTTTCAACACAAACCGCCATTCCGACAATTTCAAAGTTCGCCACAGGCCTTCCTGGTTGCCGCCGTTGCTGATGGCATTGTAGCCCCAGTCGGCCTGACCGTCGCCATCGTACAGATTATAGTCATCATGACCATAGGCGGCATGGTCAAACTGGCCCCCCGTGCTCCAGGGTTGGTAGCACACCGCACCGTGGTCATGGCCGCTTGTGCCCCAGCTGAACAAGTCTATCCATCCCTCAAACGTTGGCGAAGCCCTGTGGTTGTCTCTTCCAATATAATCCCATTGGTGCTCTGCAAAACGCCATGTGTCGGTGGAGGCTTGGTATTGCAGGTTGCCTTTTGAAAAATACACCTGGTTGCCGTCGCAATTTATGGTAAACAGCCCGGCAATAGCGCCTTCGGGTGCGTCGGGATGGGGAGGAAGTGGTTTTTCCCTGTTGGCCAACAACCAAAAAATAACACCTATCAACAGCGCAACAGCCAAGCCCAACCCAATTCTTGAAGCGATTATCTTTGCTTCACTCTGCCTCAAAGCCTTTCGTAAAGCTTTGACACTTTGAAAACGCTCCTTGGGGTTTTCTTTCAAACAGCGTCGCACCACGACATTGCTGGCCAAACCATAATGCTGCAGGATCTTGCCCACGGCATAAATATCGGTGGCAGGACCGATCTGGGCGATTTTGGCGGACAACTGTTCTGGGGCGCAGTAGTCACGTGTGAAGCCGAGGTCGTGCAAATAGCTCTCACTCCAACCAAAACCCAAATCAATGAGCTTGACATGGTGTCCCTGGTGGGTGATGAGGATGTTGCCAGGCTTGAGGTCGAGATGCAGCATGTTCTTGTCGTGGAGGTAGGCCAAGGCAGAGAAAAGCTCATCGAGGAAACGCTGTTTATTGTGTTTGTCCTTGAAATAGTCAGGATGCTGGGCCACAAACTCATCCAGGTTTTCGCCATCGACATATTCCATCTTGATGAAAGGGCCCCTATCGTCAGCTTGGTATTCGTAATAGCGGACGATGTAGGGATGCTCCAGCGCGACGCCCAGGTCGTATTCCTTGTGGAACAGGCTCATATAGGCCTCCGAGTCGCGGAACTGTGGCTTGGGCCGCTTGACGCAATAGATACGGCTGTCCTTGATGAGACGGTAGCAATCGGAGGTGCCGCCACTGTCGAATAGCACTTCCTCCTGACCTTGCCGGTCGTTGGCGATAAAGTCTGAATCCTGCGTCATGAGGCCTCCTTGATGAAGAGTTCTGTCAATCCGTTCTGCCGTCCCGCCACATAGCCCAACTCGTTGCCAGCGGCATCGCGCACAATCTCGCCGTTCCTCATGACTTGCAGCACCTGCAAGGGATATTGCAGGCGGAAACTTTGGATGACCACCTCGTCGTTTGGCTGGAGCTTGCCGTTGAGACTTTGGGTTACACGGAAACGGTTCTCACCAATGCATTGCAACACGATGTGGCGGTCGGGGAACCATGAGGCTTCCACAAAGGAGCCTTCTCGTATTTCATCGGCGAAAAAAGCCTTCTCCACCCAGTCGCTTTCCACAGGTTGGATGCCCGTCAAGGCTTCCCACGAAGGTGCGTCGAGGTAATGCGCCACCGCGTCGAGGGTGGTCTTGCGGGGTGCGATGGGCGACTTGGCATAACCCATCAGGCGCTTCAAGGTGTTGACACCCAAACGGTCGCTGGGAGGGAACGACGCTGATAACACCTCGAAGTCCTTGGCGTTGTTGAAGTCGAGCCCTGATTTCTTTCGGATCATGGCGATGATGGAGGGGGAGATCATGGCTGTGGTTGTTTCTTGCAAAGATAAGCATTTATTATGATAGTTGCACAGAAAATACCTAATGGATGAATTGGATGGAAATAGTTCGTCTCTTGAAGGGTATTTTTGCAAAAAACCATTGAATCATGGAATACCCAACGGGACATCTCCATATCGGACAACTCATCCAAGACCAGCTCAAGAAAGACCAACGCAGCGTGGGTTGGCTGTCGCGTCAAATCCCGTGTAGCCGCAACCACGTTTATAAACTGTTTAAACGTCCTTCTTTGGATGGCGAATTACTGCTCCGTATCTCCATCGTGATGCAGTTCAACTTCTTCCAATACTACACCACGGAGTTCCTTCAAAGCCTCAAGGAGAGAACGGGAGAAGAATAAGGATTACTGCATTAGTTTATTGATCTCTTCTTTTAAATCCAATACTTTCAATTCCCAGAAAGACAGGGGTTTTAAGCTGATAATGCCTTCGGGAGATTCGGGAATAAGGTCAACTTGTTGAAGGCCATTGATGATGTCTTCTTTCGTAATAGAATACGGATCTCTTTGTAATGCCCATCGAATCATCTCTGGTAAAGAATAGCTATCCAATAAGTCATGGATATCCCAATAATCTTTCTGTCTATAGATCTGGTTTCCGATGACCCCTAATTTCATAGCGGCTATCTCTCGTTGGTCTGCGATACGTAAACCATCTTCCTCTAAAGGAGGGAAAATAAAAGGATCAGTATAGAAAAAATCCACTTTTATGGGCGGTTCCATCCCTTCGCTAAGGAAGATATGATATCCGTTAGAGGGCATGCTCAGGGATTCAGTTCCCCGATGAATAGGGAACTCATCTTCAAGATATTCCCGTATGGCTTGAATAGGCATATTGGCATAGTCCAAATCAGTAAACAGATCGATGTCAATGGACCTGCGGTGGCCGCGTTGGAGCGCTAAAGCTGTTCCTCCTACGAGCCTGAAATCCTTGAAGCCCTCAGATCTCATTAGTTTCTTAAGTATGGAGAGCAAAATAGGGGAAACGGTGTCATAGAACAAGCTCATAGTCCGACGGTTTTGAGGTTCTTTAAGACAGTGTCAAACAGTAAGAACCCTTTCGGATTTTCCTTGACCTTGACAAAAGCATCATGTCCATAATAGCGATATAACTCCTTTATTTCTTCTTCAGTTCCATATTCCAGTATGCGCCGGATGGCCCAGTCTTGGCATTTCATCCACTCGATTTTTGACAGGTCAACATCCCAAAAAGTGGTTTGTGTCAATTTGCTTAAATCCGGTTTGGATTGATGGTTCGCCAATTGAACTTCATAGATATCGTGATTAGCTTGAATTTTATAAAAAAAGCCTTGAAGGGAAATGTCCAACGCCTGTTCGAGCATCATGGAATTGTTTGGGGTAAAACGGCGACGTCCCATGATCAAGTCGTTGATCCTTTGTGGAATCAAACCTGTTTTTTGTGCCAATGTCGTTTGAGTCAGGTGCTTGTGTTGAGCGATCCGATACAAGATGGCTCCCGCTGGCACTGAAGGCATATTCAAATAGATCTCCGTGTTCATGGTGATGGTATTTTGGCCGCAAAGATAATCAAATTATTTTAATAACCAAAAATTGGTTATAAATTAATCTAAGATAAAAATCAACCCGACCTAACCTTTCGGTCAAGTTGGGTTGACTTGTTTTGGAAAACTTTCCGTTTCCCGTTCTCCGTTTTCCGTTACTTCATCGCCTGCTCCACAGCCACAGCTACAGCCACGGTGGCGCCCACCATCGGGTTGTTGCCCATGCCGAGGTAGCCCATCATCTCGACGTGTGCCGGGACGGATGAGGAGCCTGCGAACTGGGCGTCGCTGTGCATGCGGCCCATGGTGTCGGTCATGCCATAGCTGGCGGGACCGGCGGCCATGTTGTCGGGGTGCAGGGTGCGGCCTGTGCCACCACCCGAAGCGACGGAGAAATAAGGCTTGCCAGCCAGCAGACGCTCTTTCTTATAGGTGCCTGCCACTGGGTGTTGGAAACGGGTCGGGTTGGTGGAGTTGCCAGTGATGCTCACATCGACGTTCTCCAGCCACAGGATGGCCACGCCTTCACGGACGTCGTCGGCACCGTAGCAGTTTACCTTGGAACGGAGTCCCGTGGAGTAGGGGATGCGCTCCACCACTGTCACCTTGCCGGTGTAGTAGTCGAACTCGGTACGGCAGTAGGTGAAACCGTTGATGCGGCTGATGATCTTGGCAGCGTCCTTGCCAAGGCCGTTGAGGATGACGCGCAAGGGTTTTTGGCGCACTTTATTGGCCATCTCAGCGATCTTGATGGCGCCTTCGGCAGCGGCGAAGCTCTCGTGACCCGCCAGGAAGGCGAAGCACTCGGTCTCCTCACGGAGCAGACGGGCGGCGAGGTTGCCGTGGCCGATGCCGACCTTGCGGTCGTCGGCGACGGAACCGTCGATGCAGAACGACTGAAGGCCCTCACCGATGGCTTCGGCTGCCTCGGCAGCGTTCTTGCAGCCTTTCTTGATGGCGATAGCAGCACCGCAGGTGTAAGCCCACTTCACGTTCTCGAAGCAGATGGGCTGGGTCTCCTCAGCCATCTTGTAGGGGTCGATGCCCTTGGCTTCGCAGATCTCGTCGGCTTCCTCGATGCTCTGAATGCCATACTGGTTCAACACTTTCAGGACATTGGCCATGCGGCGTTCCTGACTTTCGAATTTAACTTCTCTTCTTGCCATGGTATGTCCTCCTTATTCTTTACGTGGATCAATATATTTTGCTGCATCGGCGAAACGGCCGTAGGTGCCGGTGGCTTTCTTCAAAGCCTCGTTGGCATCGTCGCCCTTCTTGATGAAGTCCATCATCTTGCCTAGGCTGACGAACTCGTAGCCGATGATTTCGCTGTTCTCGTCCAAGGCGATACGGGTGCAGTAGCCTTCGGTCATCTCCAGATAACGGGGACCCTTCTCGAGGGTGCCGAACATGGTGCCGATTTGGCTGCGGAGGCCCTTGCCAAGGTCTTCGAGGGAGGCGCCGACGAGCAGGCCGCCTTCGGAGAAGGCCGACTGGGAACGACCGTAAACGATTTGCAGGAAGATCTCGCGCATGGCGGTGTTGATGGCATCGCACACGAGGTCGGTGTTGAGGGCTTCGAGGACGGTCTTGCCAGGCAGGATCTCCGCCGCCATGGCAGCAGAATGGGTCATGCCGGAGCAGCCGATGGTCTCCACGAGAGCTTCTTGGATGATGCCGTCCTTGACGTTAAGGGTGAGCTTGCAGGCTCCCTGCTGAGGAGCACACCAGCCGATGCCGTGAGTGAATCCGCTGATGTCTTTCACGTCTTTGACGCGTACCCACTTGCCTTCTTCCGGGATCGGAGCGCAAGGATGGTTGGCGCCTTTCTTCACGCAGCACTGATGCTGCACTTCTTGTGTGTAAATCATGTGGTTTAAAATTATAATTCCTAATTCCGCATTCCTAATTCCGCATTCAAAAAAAGCCTCCAACTGTGGAGGCTTTTTCAGTACCGAAGGCCGGGATCGAACCGGCACGAGTTTAACCTCATCGGTTTTTGAGACCGACGCGTCTACCTATTCCGCCACTTCGGCGCGCTTTCCATCGGAATGCGGGTGCAAAATTACATATTTTTCTCAAACTACAATCATTAATTGAAAAAAACTTTTGGCAGTCTCCCCGAAAAGCCGTAATTTTGCAGCCCGAAAGATCAAACATTTCAGCAATGTCAGGAAAATTCGTCTCCATTTTTGCAGGTAGGGCCACCCGGGAACTGGGTTCAAAAATCGCCGAAGCATACGGTCGCCTTGAGAATAAACCCGATTTCCAACTGGGTAAATCATCAGTGGTTACCTTCTCTGACGGTGAGTTCCAACCTTCATTTGACGAGAGCATCCGCGGTCATCACGTGTTTATCGTGCAATCAACGATGCCCCCGACGGAAAACTTGATGGAACTGCTGCTGATGATCGATGCCGCCAAGCGTGCCTCGGCGCACAAAGTCATCGCAGTGATTCCGTATTTCGGATGGGCGAGACAGGACCGTAAGGACCAGCCCCGCGTGAGCATCGGTTCGAAACTGGTGGCCAACATGCTGACGGCTGCCCATGTCGATCGTATCATCACCATGGACCTTCATGCCGACCAGATCCAGGGCTTCTTCGACATCCCGATGGATGCCTTGTACGCCTCCAGCGTCTTCATCGACCATATCCAGAAGATGAACATCGACAACCTGCTGATCGCTGCCCCCGACCTCGGCGCTTCCAAACGTGCCTCGGCCTACGCCAAGCGCCTCGGCTGCGACCTGGCGGTTTGCCATAAGCAACGCGCCCGCGCCAACGTGGTCGAGAGCATGACCCTCATCGGCGACGTGAAAGACAAGAACGTCATCATCCTCGATGACATCATCGACACCGCCGGCACCATCGTCAAAGCCGGTCAAGTGATGATGGACCACGGCGCCAAGAGCGTCCGCGCTTTCGCCACCCACGCCGTGTGCAGCGGCCCCGCCATGGAACGCCTCGACAACTCCGTGTTCAGCGAAGTGGTGGTTACCGACTCCATCCCGCTGCCCGCCCACGCCTCCAAGAAAATCAAAGTGGTGAGCACCGCCAACCTCTTCGCCGATGTGATCCGCCGTATCGAAAACTATGAGTCGATTAGTTCGCTCTTTAAATAATCTTTAAATCTTTAAATCTTTAAATCTTAAAATTTTCAAATCCATGAAAACCATCTCATTGAGCGGTTCTCTTCGCGAGAACGTAGGGAAAAAAGATGCTAAGGCCCTCCGTAAGGCCGAAATGGTGCCTTGCGTCATCTATGGCGGTGACGAGCAAATCCACTTTGCTACCGAAGCCAAGAACTTCAAGAAGATCCTCTTTACCCCTGAGAGCTTCATCATCAACATCACCATCAATGGTCAGTCCTACAACACCATCCTTCAAGATGTGCAGTACCATCCTGTGACTGACAACGTCATGCATGCCGACTTCCTCCTCGTGAAGGAAGACAAACCCATCACCGTCGTGCTGCCTCTCGTCATCGAAGGTTCAGCCCCCGGCGTCATGCGTGGTGGTAAGCTGAAACAGCCCATCCGCAAGATCAAAGTCAGCGGCCTCGCCAAAGACCTCCCGGAAAACATCACGGTCAACATCAGCAACCTCAACATCCTTGACTCCATCAAGGTTCGCGACCTCAACATCGAAGGCGTAACCATGGTCACCCCAGGTTACCAGATCATCGTCGAAGTGCGTGCCGCTCGTGGCGCTTCTGTCGCCGCCGAGGAGACCGAAGAATAATTCTTTTTGTCAAGAATTAGAGAATTAGAGATTTCGATTTCGACGCTTCTGTATTCCTTGGAATTTGAGAGAAAAACGCATGCGTTTTTCCTTCTCTAATTCCAAAGAGAATAAGTTAAAGAGTGATCCCAAAAGAATCTCAAATTCTCTAATTCTTGATTAATAATCACCTATGAAATACTTGATCGCCTGCCTCGGAAACATCGGTGAGGAATACGAAAACACCCGCCACAACAGTGGTTTCAGGATCGCTGACCGCCTGGCCAAAGATCTCGAAGCCTCGTTTGCCACGGGTCGCCTCGCCCAAACCTCGGAGATGAAATTCCGGGGTAGGACACTCATTGTCATCAAGCCGACCACCTATATGAACCTTAGCGGCAAGGCAGTGAAGTATTGGCTGGATCAGGAAAAAATTCCCATTGAAAACCTCCTCGTCGTCAACGACGACATCGCCCTGCCGCTGGGTACCATCCGCCTCCGTAAGAAAGGCGCCGATGGCGGACATAACGGCCTCACCGACATTATCGAAAAACTGGGGACCAATGTCTTCTGCCGCCTCCGCTTCGGCATCGGCGACGACTTCCCGCTAGGTCACCAGATCGACTACGTGCTGGGCCAATGGAAACCCTCCGAAGTGCCCATTGTGGATGAAACCGTTGACAAGGCCGTCGAAGCCATCAAAAGCTTCGTCACCCAAGGCCCGGACCGAACCATGAACCAATATAATTAATGGAAAACGGAAAACGAAGAACGGAAAACGGAAAATGGAGAACAAATCAGTTCTCCGTTCTCCGTTTTCCGTTCTCTGTTCTCTTGCTTTGCCTGCTGCTTTCCTCTTGCAAGCCGGAAATCAATATCTATGCCGACTATAAAGAGATACCAATCGTCTATGGGCTGATTGATGTCAATGACGACACTAATTTCGTGAGGATCAATAGGGCGTTTTATGTTGAGAAAGAAAACTCGGACGATATCAATGGAACGACCATTTTATACGACTCTTGTAATTTCCCCGGCAAACTCAATGCCTATTTTGAAGAGTTGATTAGTAGTCAAGGAGAAGCTTTCCATCCTACTGGCCGTAAGCTTGTTCTCGACACATTGACCAAACGCATCAAGCTCTATTACACCACTGAACGTTTTAATACCAGCAACGGCAACGATAAATATCGTTACAAACTGTATGTGATCACTCCTGACGCTGACACAGCCACCTCTGAGACGGGTATCGTAAAAGGAGATATCACTATTAATACACCCACGCCGGACTATGTAACCAATACGCCGTTGATGAATTTCAAACCTCTTGACAGTGATGAAATCAACACGCTGGATTTCTCTTCCACAGAAGAAGCGGTACTTTATGAAATAGTCATACACTTCAACTATAGGGAAGGACATACCGGCCAGCCTTTGGTGAAAAAAGAAGTGTCTTGGTCGTATGGCTTAAGACACCTCTTGGTTTATGAAAGCATACCAGGATCGGATTTCTATAGATTGTATTATCCGGCTCGAGACTTGTTTAAGGCCTTGGAATTGGCGATTGGAAATGATACGGTTTGGGATATGAACCATCCCAACGTGGTCCGCTATTACGATGGTGTTGATGTTGCCATCTCAGCCGCAGGGGAAGAGTTTTACAATTATTATCAGCTTTCTGAGTTGCTGCAGCAGGACATTGGCGCCTCGTTGGAATACAGCAATATCAACGGCGGATATGGCATTCTTTCATCACGTACGGTCGTGAGAAACACCTCTGGTATTACACCCCGCGCAAAAGTCGATTTATTCCAAATGCCTTGGGGATTTAGGGAACAATAAGAAATAATGAAAAACGGAAAACGAAGAACGGAAAACGGAAAATGGAGAACAAATCAGTTCTCCGTTCTCCGTTTTCCGTTCTACGTTCTCTTGCTGTCGTTGCTGGTTTGTTCCTGTTCCAAACCACAAATCAACCTTTTTGCGGATTATAAGGAAATCCCTGTCGTCTATGGGATGCTCGACGTTAACGCCGACACTAACTTCATCAAGATCACCAGGGCCTTCAGTAGCACTAACGAAGACCCCATCGACCCCTATGAAGTGGCACTTATATATGACTCGAGCAACTATCCTGGGAAACTGAATGCCTACATTGAGGAACTGAAACGAAGACATGACGGCCCCTTCCAACCTACAGGTCGCCGTATCGTCCTGGACACCATAACCATCCACAATAAGGAAGCTGGACCGTTTTATTCCCCTCATCAGTTGTTGTATTATACCACCGAACAGTTCAATACCGCCCATGATGGCCTTAGCTATCGCTACCGCCTCAACGTCATCATACCCAATGGCGATACGGTGACTGCTGAAACCAGTGTCGTAGGCGGTGAGATCTCAGTGGTCTCTTCTAAAGTGACTTTTCAATCCGAGCCGACCACCAACAATGCCAATATACTCTTTTCGTCTTCAGAGGAGGCCTCACTGTATGAGATTGTGATGCACTTCCATTACCTGGAGCGTCATGACGATGGCCCCATGATGCCCAAGGAAGTCTCTTGGTCCTATGGAATCAAACGTCTTACGGAATATGAAAAGGTAGCTGGCACAGAGAATGTTTACAGGCTCTATTATGACATGAACAGCCTGTTCACCAATATGCGGTATGCCATCGGGAACGACACGGTATGGAATACCAATCACTTTAATGTGGTCCGCGCGATCGGGGATTTCGTCATTTCCATCTCGGCCGCTGGTGCGGACTTTGCCCATTACTATCTTTCTGCACAACCTGCGATTACGCTGGCTCCGGAATATAGCAACGTGAATGGCGGATGGGGACTGTTTTCCTCGCGTTATGAGGTAAGCAAAACCGTGGAAATGAGCTACAGGACCCAATACGACCTCTTCTGTGAACCATGGGGATTCCTGGAACAGAAAACGGAAAACGGAAAACGGAAAACGGAAGACTAATCCGCTTTCCGTTTTCCGTTTTCCGTTTTCCACTCCCTAAGGCTTCCTCCAAAGATATCGAACCGCACAAATCGGCATTCCAGTGGGCCGTTCCATACGGGAATCTTGGCTGAAGGTTTTAGGCCGACGTGTTTTAGCGCTACGGCATCATCGGTGATGAGCCAGCATTGATAGCCTTGGAAATTGTGTTTCAGCGTGTTGCCGATGTTCTCATACACCTGGTCGATGTCGTCTTCTTCCAAACGGTCGCCGTAGGGCGGGTTGATGATCACGATGCCGCCGTCTTCGGGTGGGGTGAGGTCTTCCATGTTTTTCTTCATCAAGTGGATGTCGTGCTGCAAATGCGCGTAGTTGATGTTGCTATCGGCGATGGCTACCGCCTTGGGCGAACGGTCGGAAGCCCAGATCTCATGGTCGAAATCACAGATCTGGCTGTCGGCTTCGTCTTTGATCCGTTGCCACAGCTCCGGGTCCCAGTCGTCCCATTTCATGAAGCCCCACTGCTTGCGGTAGTAGCCTGCCGGGATCTTCATGGCGTACATGGCCGCCTCGATGGGCAGGGTGCCCGAACCGCACATGCAGTCAAGGAAGTTGCAGTCGGCCTTCCAGCCGGAGAGCTGGATCAAGCCTGCGGCCAACACCTCGTTCATCGGGGCCTTATCGACTTGTTTGCGATACCCGCGGTGGTGCAGACTCTCGTTGGAGCTGTCAAACAGAAGCTGCACCTTGTCCTCCCGGATGTGCAGGTTGATGCGGAGGTCGGGGTTCAACGTGTTGATGCTAGGCCGTGGCCCCACCTCGTCGCGGAACTGATCCACGATGGCGTCCTTCGTCTTGAGGGCGGCATACTGTGAATGCGTAAAGTAATGTCCGCTGGTCACCGCATCGATGCAAAAGGTCTGGTCGGTGCGGAGCAGTTCCCACCAGTTGATTTCCTGCACTTTCTTGTAGAGCTCGTCGGGGTTCTTGGCGAAGAAGGTCTTGAAGGGCTTCAGCACCTTCAACCCAGTCCGCACATTGTAGTTCAGCCGGTACATCATCTCTTTGTTGCCTTCGCAGATGACGGCGCGGTGCATCACTTTGACATTCTTGGCACCCAAGTTCCTGATTTCAGCAGCCAGCACCTCCTCCAGCCCAGCCACCGTCTTGGTAATCAATTGATAGTTGTCTTCCACGGGATGAATTTTTTGGCAAAAATACGGTTTTTGAGCATAACCAATCCGATAATTTCTTATTTTAGCCGATTGTTTTAAACGGAAAATTGAAAACGGAAAACGGAAAATCAATCAATAATAAATATGAGCACTACTTTTGATCCACGCGCCAACTACGAGCAGACCAAGAAACAGGCCGGTTACGTAGAACGCAAGAAAGCCACACAGAAGGACTATAACCGTATAGGCTTCATGTCGGGACTGGAAGTGCACCAGCAGATCAAGACGAAAGAAAAGCTGTTCTGCCGCTGTCCCGCCGGACGATTCAACAAATTCGATGACTACGACGCCGAGCTGATCCGTCACATGCGCCCCACGCTCTCCGAGCTGGGCGAATACGACGGCACCGCCCTCATGGAGTTCAAGACCAAGAAGGAGATCGTCTATCGCATCAACAACCATACGGCTTGCACCTACGACATCGACGATACGCCGCCGTTCCCCATCAACAAGGAGGCACTGCACAATGCCATCGTCATCGCCCTGCGTTCCAACCTCAACATCGTGGGCGAGGTGCATATCACCCGTAAACAATACCTCGACGGCTCCATCCCGACGGGCTTCCAACGTACCGCCATCATCGGCGTGGAAGGCCTGCTGAAGATGCCCAAGAAAGACATCCGCCTCATCCAATTGAGTGTCGAAGAGGACGCCTGCCGCGAAATCAGCGACATCGGACACCGCCGTATCTATCAAACCGACCGTCTGGGCGTGCCGTTGATCGAGACGGTGACCTATCCGGATTGTAAGAACCCTGACGAACTGCGGGAGACTTGCGAATACATCCGTTTCCTCGGCCGCTCCACTGGACTGGTCCGCACCGGCATGGGCGCTGGCCGTCAAGACGTCAACGTGAGCTGCAAAGGCGGCACCCGCGTTGAGCTCAAAGGTGTCCAACATGCCAAATGGATCCCCGAGCTGTCGCATAACGAGTGCTTCCGCCAATGGTCCTTGGTGAAACTGTCCGAGAAACTGAGCAAGACCTTAAAGAAAAACAACTGGAAAGTCGAAGTCGCCGATGTGGGCTTCAAGACCGACTATGCTCCCATCTGTGACGCTAAAGCTGCCGATGGCGCGCTGAAGATCGTCCGTCTTCCTGGCTTCCGTGGCGTGCTTTCGCATTTCACACAACCAGGCAAGATGTTCGCCGACGAAATCGCCGACCGCCTGAAAGTCATCGCCTGCCTCGAACGTCCCAATATGCTCCACGACGAGATGCTGGAGCCGGTGCTTGAACCTTCCACCTGGCACAAGCTGGGCAAGAAAGTCCATGCCACCGAAAAGGACGCCCTCATCCTGATCTGGGGTCCCAAGAACGACATGCCTACTGCCATCGAGACCATCGAGGAACGCTGCCTGATGGCGTTCGACGGTGTGCCGAAAGAAACCCGTAAGGCCATCTGCAACGGCATCACCATCTTTGAACGCGTGCTGCCAGGCGCCGACCGTATGTACCCCGATACCGACTCGGCTCCTATTCCGTTGAACCCCAAGGAGATAGAAGCGCTGAAAGCGACATTGCCCACCGAGGTCATCGACCGTTACTATAAACTCAAGGAATGGAACGTGCCGCAGGATTGCTTTACCTACATCTTCGCCAAGAACTGGTTCCCGACGATGAACGATATCGTGGAGAAACTCGGCGTGGATGGTCGTTTGCTGGGCTGCTTCGTGGGCATGAGGCTAAAGAACCTCCTCTGCAAGAACCCGAACTCATCCTTCGGCTATGAGACGCTTTACAAACTCTTCGCCTTCCTGAAGAAGGAGAAACTGAACTACCGCTTGGCTTGGTTCATGGCCCCGACCTTGGTGGAAGACGCCTCCCTCGACATGAAGGAAGTGCTGCGCAAGATCGGCTTCCGTAGAGCCTCGGAAGACACCCTAAACAAGAAGCTCGACAAGCTGATGAGCGCTTACATCCCCAACAAGAAATACCATGCCGCTGTGAACAAGCGTAACTGGATCATGGGTCAGATGCGTGAAGCGGTGGGTAACATCAATCTGAAAGAATTGGCTAACACTATCAAATAAAAAGATTATGGCTGAAGATTTTTTCCAAGGATATTGGGGCGCCTCGCTGGAGGTACTCAAGAAATATAACTGCCGCGTTTGGAGTCAGGCCGAATGCCACACCACAGGCGGTCTCTTCAAAGGCACCATCCTTCCGCGTGCCGCCTTCCAGGATGATCAACATATCGTGATGAAGGTCAACACGGGATACAACATCGGCGTGGATATCAGCACCATCACCAATATGGTGGAGACCGACTACAAGAAAGCCAACTACCATATCCCGGAGAAGGAGTTCCCCTACACAGAAGGCCTTCCCCATGTGAAGCTGCTCGGCACAGGCGGTACCATCGCCTCGCGTCTGGACTACCGCACAGGTGCCGTCATCCCTGCCTTCTCCCCCGGTGAGCTCTACGGCGCCGTGCCTGAGCTGGCTGACATCTGCAACCTCGACACCGAGAAGGTGTTCGCCGTGTTCTCCGAGAACATGTCGCCCAAGGAATATATCGCCTTGGCCAAGAAGATTGGCGAGGAGATCCAGAACGGCATTCAAGGCATCGTGATCGGCCATGGTACCGACACTTTGGCCCACACCGCCGCCGCGCTGACCTTCATGTGCCAGAACTTGCCGATCCCCGTGGTGTTGGTCGGTTCACAACGTTCCTCAGACCGTCCTTCCTCGGATGCGGCCTTGAACCTGATGCACGCCATGACCGCCGCTGGTCACGGTGACGTGGCAGAGGTCATGGTTTGCATGTTCGGTCCCACCTCCGACGAGTACGGCTTCCTGCACCGTGGCACCCGCGTCCGTAAGATGCACTCCAGCTACCGCTCCACCTTCCGTACCATCGGTGACACGCCGGTGGCTACCGTCGATCGCAAACGTGGCGTGGTGCCCATCAAGGACGAGTACAACCACCGTCGCAACGACCGTGACGTGAAGATAATCCCCACCTTCGACGACCGCGTGGCCATCCTATATTACTATCCTGGCATGAAACCCGACGTGCTCGACGCTCTCGTCGATAACGGCTATAAGGGTATCATCTGGGACGGTACCGGATTGGGTCACGTCAACCGCGGCATGTTCGACGCCATCCAACGGGCCACAGAGAAAGGCGTACACCAGTATATGTGCGTGCAGACCATCTGGGGCTATGCCCACATGTTCGTCTATGACACGGGTCGCGACCTCATGGACCGTGGCATCATCCCGGCAGGTAACATGCTCGCCGAGACCGCCTATATCAAGTTGGGTTGGGCCTTGGGTCAGACGCACGACAGGGAAGAGGTGAAGAAGATCATGCTTACCCCCGTCAACAGCGAAATCACCCCACGTGAGCCTTACAACGGCTACCTCGTCTATCAAGGCGGCGTGCCTGAATTGGAGGAGTTTATCCGCAAGGTGCATAAGTAATTAAGAATAAAGAACTTACCAAAATAATAGAGGCGCAATCAACATTGTGCCTCTATTTTTTTGATAAAAAAGTTTAAAAAACTACACTCTATTAATTATTAATGTTTTACTTTTGTGGCAAAATTATAGCTATTAAAACTACAAGCATGCTCTTATGCTTTTCAATTCTATACATTTTGCCTTGTTTTTGCCGATAGTCTTTCTTCTCTATTGGCTTGTATTTGAACGTCTTATCCGCAAGTCAAAGCACCAGCTGCGATTGCAGAATGCCTTTCTCGTGGTGGCAAGCTATGTGTTCTATGGTTTTTGGGATTGGCGCTTTCTGTTCTTGATAGCCTTCACCTCCTACTTCTCTTGGTACAGCGGCCTCCTCATCGGGAGGCAGGTGTGGAGGGATCGTGCCCGTTGGCTGATGTGGTTGAGTGTTGCCGTTCATCTTGGGTTGTTGTGCTTGTTCAAGTACTATGACTTTTTTGTCGTCGAGTTCGCCCAGTTGTTCCATTTCGAAGCAGAGGACTTCATGTTGAATGCAGTGCTCCCAGTGGGCATCTCGTTCTATACTTTCCAGGCCATGAGTTATTCCATTGATGTCTATCGTGAGCAATTGAAACCCACCGAAGACCTTCTGGCCTATTTTGCCTACATCTCTTTCTTCCCGCAACTGGTTGCCGGACCCATTGAAAGGGCGACGACCTTGCTTCCGCAATTCCTGAATAAGCGAAAACTGGACTATGCAGCCCTGGTGGCTGGACTGAAACTGATGCTATGGGGGTTGTTTAAGAAGGTCGTCATCGCCGACAACTGTGCGGTCTATGTGGATCAGGTGTTTTCGACTTATTCGGATCAAAGTGGGAGCACCTTGCTCCTTGCCGCCGTCTTTTTTACTTTCCAGCTCTACGGCGACTTTTCAGGGTATTCCGACATCGCCATCGGTACGGCCAAACTGTTTGGCGTGAAGCTGATGCGTAACTTCAACATGCCGTATTTCAGTCGGGATATTGCTGAGTTTTGGCGAAGGTGGCATATCTCCTTGTCAACATGGTTTCGCGACTATGTCTATATTCCTTTGGGCGGCAGTTGGGTGAGTACCCCGAAAACTATTCGTAACATATTCATTATCTTTCTGTTGAGCGGTTTTTGGCATGGCGCCAACTGGACCTTCATCGCTTGGGGGGCGTACCATGCTGTCCTCTTCCTGCCTTTGGTCTTGTCTGGGAAGAACCATAGATTCAAGGACCAGGTGGCTGCGGGTCGGCGACTTCCCTCGGGAATGGAAGTGCTTCAAATGCTGCTGACCTTTTCCTTGGTTGTGATAGGACTGGTCTTTTTCAGGGCGGAAAGTATCGGCCAGGCCGTTGGATATCTTATAGGGATCTGTAACTCGAGCCTTTTCAGTCTTCCTTGGATGATCAGCGCCACATATTTCTTCCCCATGCCCTTCTTGTTGCTTTTGTTCGTCATCATCGAATGGACGGGACGCTCAGAGGAATGTCCCATCAACTGGGCTGGGCTGCCCAGTGTTTGGCGATGGATAGGGTACATGATCCTCATCGTCCTTTTGTTGGCCTTTGGGGCCGCTCCTGAAACGTTTATCTATTTTCAATTCTGATGAAAAGGTTGTCTCGTAAGCTGTTGTCGTTCATGATCATCGCGCTCTTGATTGCATTATTGGCTGATTTGGCCATCAGCAAGGGCTTGACCAAAACGGAAAGAGGTCACTTTTATACGATGAATAAGCTGATGAACGACACCATCAATGCCGATATCATCGTCTTGGGCAATTCCAGGGCATCGTGCTCTTACCAACCAGAAGTGTTGGATTCCATCCTAGGCGTGAACACCTGGAATCTTGGTGTGTCGGGCCAGCCTTTTGGGGTGAGTTACTTGCGATGGCGGCTTTATCGAAGGAATAACAACCCGCCAAAATTGCTTATTGTCAATATGGATTATGCTGAGCTGGAGGTGGTGAACAATGGATTTGAGCGGGAACAATACTATCCTTATATGCATGATGTGTTGGTAAAGCCTTATCTTGACTTGTATGGTTTTTCTTGGGCGGACCGGTATCTACCCATGTATCGTTATCGGGGTGATTACAAACTGATGGGCATCGGTCTGACGGAATGGTTTGGCTTGCGTCACGATACGAAAGGCGACTATGTCAAAGGTTATTCCAATGAAAACCGGGTATGGGACGGGGAAAAGCTTGAGAGGGTATTGCAAGAGGGAGTGGTGAAAGACCATGGGAATCCCAAGGCCGTGTGGCTGCTGGAGGCCTTGTTGAAAGAGGCAAAAGCAAACAAGACACGGGTGGTTTTTGTCTATGCCCCGCTGTTCAGCAGTCTGAAAGAGCATCTTGATGAAGCCGATTCGCAACGAGCCTACCAAGCATTGGCCGAAAAATATGATGTACCAATAGTTGACTTTTCAACCATGGAGTTTTGTGGGGACACCGGTTATTTCAATAATGCCAACCATGTGAATTCCAAGGGAGCGTTCAAGTTTTCGGTCGCTCTTGCCTGCAGGTTGGATTCGTGGGTGAAAAAAGGAATTACCCCTGAAGTTTCCCTTCGATAGTATTGCACAAATCTCCCACATTCTTCAACTTATTCAGCTCTTTAAGTTTGAATCGGATGCCAAACACTTCTTCAACTTTGGTAATCATAAGCATGTGCGTAAGCGAATCCCAATTTTCAATATCAGCGGCAGACATATCGTTGCGCAAAACGATGTTGTTGTCGCCAAAGACTTCATGAAAAACTAGCGTAAGTTTCTCGATAATTTCGTTTTTTTCCATATATAGTTGCATTGTTAGTTATAGAATTCTTTCCAATAAGACCATGGTGTCATCAGGATAATAATCCTTCACTTGTGGATGGTGAGATGTGAAATAACGGACCACATGAAAACCGCTTCTCTCACAAGCCCTTAAGCTCTTTATATTATCTTTACTGACGTGGGCTTGTATTTTCTTCACTCCTTTTTTGATGGCAATGTTTATGTGATATGAGTCCAAAAGCCCCATAATATGCAATCCGCGGAATGCTGCTTTTGTATATGAATTCTCCAATTGGTAAGTCCCCATCTCTCGTTCTATCATGATATCTTTCACGATATCATACTTGCTTTGACCTTTCATCAGGTTTTCTCTGGGCAAGAAATAGGCAAACAGATTTGACTTTAACAAAGACGAGGGAGCATGGTCCTCATTATCGCCTTCTAACCAACCGCCTCGTGCCGCAATCACTTCCCCTGCATATTCTGCAACAACAAAGCTGCTGATAGATATTTCACAGCCGTCAATCTCTTCCTCCAACATCAGAATCAAGTATCTTCGATAGTCTTCTTCGGATACTTCAAAATAATTTGCTGGACCTATTTTGTCTGTGGAGCTTTTTTCCGCTTCTATAATGGTTGTGGCTATGAATTCCACATCGTCAAGCGTGGCGGGTCTGATAATCAGTTTATTTGGATCATACATAGTCAGGTTTTATTTAGTGCTAACCAATTCAATTAATCCCAAATGAAGATGGTAAAGGTAACAAATTTCATGCCCGGCCATTGCAATAGATTCAATAGGCTCAAATAGGGGATTGAAGCCCTCGTTGAACAAGTCTTCCACAGCTAGTTCAATGTCGTCAACATCATAGCAAATGTGGTATGTACAGCAACCAATTTTTTTTAAATAAGTATCAACGGGAGAAGGTTCCCCTTCTTTTAAGGGAGCCACAAGTTCGATTTTCGGGAATCCTTCTTTGGTGAGAAATGCAATCTTAGTATGTTGAACTTCCTCCTCATAGATTTCTGACAGTTGCCAACCGGCATCAAGATAATACAGTGCCGTTTTTCGAATGTCACGGACAGCATATCCAATATGATTAACTGATTTTAGATGTTTCATAACAGGAAATAAAATTATTGAATCATTGCTTTTAGTTTCACCTTGTCAATCTTGTCGCTCGAATTGAGTGGGAACACTGGTACATAAAAGAGGCGTGTCGGAATCATATACGACGGCATTTTGGTGCGCATATAGGCTATCATGTCCTCAGGGTTGAATTCCTCGGTTTCCATAAACATCGCAATCTCTGTGAGGGCATCCTTGTTCTCAAAGGCCATGCACACCACATTGATATCGCCAAGGAACTCGCGGGCATGCCACTCAATTTCGCCCATCTCCACGCGGAAGCCCTGAATTTTTGCCTGGTGATCCAAACGGCCAGAATACATGATGTCGCCATCGGCATCCTTGTAGCACAAGTCTCCTGTATGGTAGAACCTCATGCTCTTGCCATCAACCTCTTTGTAGAAGAAAGCGCTGGCATTCTTCTCCTCATTTTTCCAATAGCCCTTGGTCACTTGGTCGCCCGCAATACATAACTCACCTTTCTCACCTACGCCACATTCATTGCCATTCTCGTCAAGAACCAACCCCACACAATTCGCTAACGGCTTGCCGATGGAGATAATCCCATTGAGTGTTTTATTGTCACCACCTTTGGTCAACTTGTAATAAGTGCAATAGACCGTACATTCTGTCGGACCATAAAAGTCGTACAGCTCTACGTTGGTAGCACATTTATACCAATCCTCCATAAGATTGAGTGGACAAGCCTCAGCGGTGAGGATGCACGATTTGAGGCTGGTAGCATCAATCTCCTCAAAATATGGTTTGAGATACCTCAGCATGGATGGAGCCATGGCGCCAAAGGTCAGCTGATGGTCCTCAATGAGGCCGCTTGCGTATATATATTTGATTTGGCCATGAGGCACGGTGTAGCAGCAAGCACCTTTGGTGAGCGGCACTAAGTAGCCTTGCACCGATACATCAAAAGTTAGGTCGAAGCACTGCAGGCAACGGTCTTCTTCTGTGATTTTGATGCCCGTCTGCCAGAACGAATCCATAAAAGAAGCCACATTCTTGCGCATTATCATCACACCCTTGGGTTTGCCCGTACTGCCCGAAGTGAAGAGGATATAAGCCAGTTCTTCGTCTGAAACACCTGCTTTAGGCATCAAACAATCCTGCTCATATGGCAAAGCCAATGTATTAATGACCTGAACGCCCTCGTAGCGTGTTTGCTCAGAAGAATCAAGAATCAAATCCAGCTCCACCTGCTCGCAGATATCCTGACAACGCTCCAATGGCCAGTTGGGATGTAGTGGTACATAGCAGCACCCCTCTAACCATAGGGCGATGATGGAAGCGTAAGTCTCCAAATCGTCATTGATAACGAGTCCGACTTTGGTGTTGAAATGATCTGCCTTACTCAGTTTATTCCTTATCTTTGAAACACATTGCCCGAATTGACGGTAGGTATAATGCATCTCATTAATGCAGAACGCAAAACGGTCTGGAAATAATCCGATGGCATCAACGATCTTTTTCAAGACGATACGGTCAAAGAGGCTTTTCATCAGTTTGTGATTTTCAATGGATGCAAATGTAGTCAAATTATCCCATTGTTTTGTATTATTTGTGCTATTATTGCAAAAGTTCGTATTTTTGCCGTAACAAATCGCCCAGTAATTATTATGGTATTCAACTCCATATCTTTTCTGTTGTTTTTCACAGTGGTCTTCTTTATCTATTGGATTCCGCTGAAAAAGCACACGAAAGCCCAAAATGTTTTCCTTTTGGCTGCTAGTTATTTCTTTTATGGCTATGCCGATTGGAAGATGCTTCCCCTTTTGATCATCGCTACTCTTGTTTTCTTCTATTTGGGTATTGGCATTAAACGATCGAAATCGGAAAAAACGGCTTCATGGCTGACAGTGCTGGGAGTGGTTCTGGGTGTGGGGTTGTTGCTTTATTTCAAATATCTGGATTTTTTCATCCTCTCGTTCGCCCATCTGTTCGAGAGCATGGGTTTTCAAACCAATTGGCATACGTTCAATATCATTATGCCGTTGGGTGTTAGTTTCTTTACCTTCAAATTGATCAGCTATGTCATAGAAATTCATCGCGAAGAAATCGACCCAACAAATAATGTGGTGGATTTTGCCACTTATATTGCTTTTTTCCCTTGCATACTATCCGGTCCTATCGACAGACCCGGTTTTATATCCCAGTTGCAGCAAAAGCGCGAATTTGACTACAATCAGGCCGTCGATGGATTGCGACAGATTCTTTGGGGACTTTTTATGAAGCTGGTGGTAGCCGACAATTGTGCTAAATATGTTGATCAGGTGTTTTCCTCTTATATGAGCCAATCGGGTAGTACATTGCTTTGGGCGGCCATATTATGTTCTTTTCAAATGTATGCTGATTTTTCTGGCTACAGCGATATGGCGATAGGCGTCGGGAAACTGCTTGGCCTCAGGATCACTCGCAATTTCAAATTCCCGTTTTTCGCATTGAATATGGCTGAATTCTGGCGACGGTGGCATATTTCCTTGACTACATGGTTGACCGATTATGTGTTCACGCCTTTAAACTTCCGATTCCGCCATTGGCGCAAGACGGGTATGATCCTCGCCATCGTGATTAATATGGTTTTGGTGGGTTTGTGGCATGGTGCCAACTGGACTTATGTCTTGTTTGGATTGTACCACGGATTGCTTTTTGTTCCGCTGATTTTGTCGGGTGCATTCTTGAAAAAAAACCAATTGAGGACCAATAGTATCGGATTACCAGTCCTGAAAGATTTTTTGCGTATGCTTTTGACGTTTGCGCTCGTGACCTTTGGCGTGATAATCTTTAGGGCAGCGAGTATCGGACAGGCTTGGGAGTATGTGCGCGGTATTGGTGACAGGAGCTTGTTTTCCATTCCTTGGTTAAAGGATAGGCATTTCTATATTCCATTGGTTCTAAGTATTTTGGCGTTTTTGATTGTAGAGTGGATTCAAAAAGATAAAGAACATGCCCTTGATTTGCGTGGCATTAAAAGTCCAGTGCTGAAGAATCTCATCTATGTTGTTTTGATTGTGGCGTTGTTTTGGTTCGGAGGCCATGCTGAAACATTTATCTATTTTCAATTCTAGAATATGAAAAAATTTGTCTGCCAGTTTGGTGTTCGGGTGATCATAGTTATTGTAATTGCAATAGCGGTTGATTATGTGATCTCGGCGGGTCTTAGAAAAACAGATATTAGAAAGTATTCAACATGGAATGATATTTACAAAGGTGGGTTGGATGCGGATTTGTTGGTCATAGGCGCTTCCAATGCATGGAGTGGATTCAATACATACATCATGGATTCAGCGCTGCATTTGAATTCATATAATCTCGGTTTTGACGGTCATAACATTGATTATTATATAGTTAGATACAATACTTATAGGCGTTTTAATGCCAAACCTAAAGTTGTGCTGATTAACACTTTGTTTTCAGGGACACTCGATG
This sequence comes from Bacteroidales bacterium, assembly GCA_017965765.1. Classification (GTDB taxonomy): domain Bacteria; phylum Bacteroidota; class Bacteroidia; order Bacteroidales; family F082; genus Limimorpha. The sequence goes on along the minus strand of JAGCPJ010000016.1, from coordinate 2,905 downwards.
TATCAGCCCATCCGCAATACGAGCGGGAACAGTTTTTCCCCTTTGTTAACGATAAGGAATTGATGTCACAAGTGGCAGAGGCAAAAAATCTTGGTTGGAAGGAAAGATACTTGCCTTTGGTGCGCTATTTCGGATACCGTGAAGAAATCGAGAATGGTGTCTTGGCCTTTTTTGGAAAAAAGGATTTCCTGGACGGGGGAATGCATAAAGGATTTCGTGGAAATGATTATGCTTGGGATGAAGAAACACTGTCTAAAGACACCTTGATTTCTATTTCAATCAATACCGAAGCCGTCTTGCAGCTCAATTCTTTTTCTAAACAATTGATTGATGACGGAATACAGGTGTTTTTTGTGAAATCCCCAATCTACTATCCATTAAGGTCAAAATTTGAAAACATTGAACAAACGGATTCGGTGTTCAATGCAATCGCAAATAAATATGATATCACGATTTTGGATTATTATTTTTCAAGAATCAGCATGGATTCTGCCTACTTCTATAATCCAGGCCATCTCAACATAAGAGGTTCTGAAGAGTTTACCTTGGAACTTTGTCACGATCTGGATTCAATCTGGAATCACTTAAGATTATTGGCACAGTAGTTGCATATCTCAAAAATTGTTAATATTTTTGCTAATGTAATTAAAAGTTGCGCCCGACACACATCAGGGATAATACAATGAAAAGATTCTTACTGTTCGCCCTTGTGGCTCTCTTCATCGGCGGTTTCACTTCCAACGCCAATGCCCAGTTCTTAAAGAAGTCATCCAAAGACGGAAAAGCAAAGGTGGAAGTAGTTAAAAAAGAAAACTGGAATAACGTCATCAAAGAGTATGAACTGGCTGTTGAGAAGGCTGTCAAACTCTACAAGGCAATGAATGACAAAGCTGCGACCCCCAAAGTGGATCCAAAAGAATTCGATGTGAGTTTTAACAAAGCGATGAACCTCAAGACCAAGATCGAAAAGGCTAAAGACCAACTGAACAGAACACAGGTCAGGCGCTATAACAAGGCGAGCGCGAAACTAAACCAGATTCTGACAAAAGGCTAAACAATTCATAAAATCAAGTAGTATAGGAAAGGGCGACCACAAGTCGCCCTTTCCTGTTTTTTACAAAGTGCATTTTTCATATTGGAAACCCCAAAAAAAGTTTATACCTTTGCACCGATTTTAAAACGCGTATTTTTATTATTAATTTATTCGAATAAATCATGAATCCTACACACATTGAACACATTGGAATTGCCGTCACCAGCTTGGACGAGTCCATTCCGTTTTTTGAGAAATTGCTGGGCACCAAGTGCTACGCCATCGAAGAAGTCGTGGACCAAAAGGTGAAAACCGCCTTCTTGCGTTGCGGCCAGACCAAGATCGAATTGCTGGAACCCACCAGCCCCGAGAGCACCATCGCCACTTTCATCGAGAAAAACAACGGCAAAGGTGGCATGCACCACATCGCTTTCGCGGTGGAAGGCATCGAAGAGCAGCTGGCTGAAGCCAAAGAAGCTGGCATCCGCCTCATTGACCAAACCCCACGCGCCGGCGCCGAAGGCCTCAGCATCGCCTTCCTGCACCCCAAATCCACCTTTAGCGTGCTGACCGAACTCTGCGAAAACAAAAACAAATAAACCATACATCATGTTAATTGAACAGAAAATCCAGGAATTGTTAGAGAAGCGCAATGAAGCCCGCCTCGGTGGTGGACAGAAGCGCATCGACTCCCAGCATGCGAAGGGCAAGATGACTGCCCGCGAACGCATCGCCCTCCTGCTCGACGAAGGTAGCTTCGAAGAGACAGACATGTTCGTGACCCATCGTACCACCGACTTCGGCCTCGACAAGCAACAGTACCTTGGCGACGGCGTCGTCACCGGTCACGGCACCATCGACGGACGCGTCGTCTATGTCTATGCCCAGGACTTCACCGTGTTCGGCGGCGCCTTGAGCGAGACCATGTCACTGAAGATCTGCAAGGTCATGGACCAAGCCATGAAAGTCGGCGCCCCCGTCATCGGCATCTGTGACTCCGGCGGCGCCCGTATCCAAGAGGGCTCCCGCTCCCTGGCTGGCTATGCCGAGATCTTCCAACGTAACATCAATGCCTCTGGCGTGATCCCGCAGATCTCCGCCATCTTCGGTCCCTGCGCCGGCGGTGCCGTCTATTCACCGGCACTCACCGACTTCATCATCATGACCAATGTGGGTAGCTACATGTTCCTCACGGGTCCGAAAGTCGTGAAGACCGTCATCGGCGAGGATGTCAGCACCGACGACCTCGGTGGCGCACGCATCCATAGCCAGAAATCAGGCGTGGCTCACTTCGCTGCCGAAACCGAGGAGGAAGGCCTTGCCATCATCCGCAGACTCATCTCCTTCATCCCGCAGAACAATATGGAGAACGCTCCGCTGGTTGAATGCAACGACCCCATCGACCGCATGGAAGATGCGTTGAACCAGATCATTCCCGACAACCCGAACAAGCCCTACAACGTCGGTGACATCATCAATGCCATCGTCGACAACGGCGACTTCCTCGAAATCCATAAGAACTACGCCAAGAACATCATCGTCGGCTTCGCCCGCTTCGATGGCATGTCGGTCGGTATCGTGGCCAACAACCCGGCTTTCTTCGCTGGCGTGCTCGACTGCGACGCTTCGCGTAAGGGCGCTCGTTTTGTCCGCTTCTGCGACGCCTTCAACATCCCGATCGTGACCTTGGTCGACGTGCCCGGCTTCCTGCCTGGTACGGGTCAGGAGTACAACGGCATCATCGTCCACGGCGCCAAGTTGCTCTATGCTTATGGCGAATCTACCGTGCCGAAGGTCACCGTCACTCTGCGTAAGTCTTATGGTGGCTCCCACCTCGTGATGGGCTGCAAGCAGTTGCGTAACGATGTCAAC
>JAGCPJ010000015.1 GCA_017965765.1 Bacteroidales bacterium | reverse complement strand
TGAAACGAATGACTTGGCTGTGCGTGGGACTGGCCTTGCTACTGGCGGCCTGCGACAACACACCCAAACCCAATAACAATGGCAAAGACCAAGAGGTTGAAACAGTGGGTCCCGTAATGGATCCACTCCGCCTCTTGAGCGACTCCATTGCCCAAAATGATCAGCGTGCCGACCTCTATCTCAAAAGAGCTCAGCTTTACCTCGAGAGGGAACAGGTGGGCTCGGCCATGATGGACGTCAATAGCGCTATTCGACTGGAACCCAACAATGTGGACGCCTTTCTGCTGTTGTCCGACATCTATTATCTTCTCGGCGACGATGCCAATATCACCGCTACGCTGAACAAAGCACTCGACGTGGATCCATACGATGCACGCCCTATGGTCAAACTGGCCGAACTCAACATGCTGCAACAGAACTACAACTTGGCGTTCGGCTATATTGACAACGCATTGAAAATCAATACCTACAACCCGAGAGCCTATTTCGTGAGGGGCATGACCTACATGGCAAAACAAGATACCGTTGCAGCGATGAAGAATTTCTTGATTGCCCGTGAACAAGATGCGGACTTCTTTGACCCGCAACGAGAGATCTGCAAGATCTATCAGGCACAGAACAACCCGCTGGCGGAGAGCTTCATGCGTGCCACCGTGTCGCACTTCCCCGAAGAGGCTATCGCTCGGTATGACTTGGCACTATACCTTCAAGACCATGGCTACCCGGAGGAGGCACTGGCGCATTACGACACCTTGCTGATGTCGCAACCTAACAACAGCCGCCTGCTCTTCAACAAAGGGTATGTGTATTTCGTCTATCTCAATGAGAACCAACAGGCACTTGACTATTTCAACCAGTCGCTGCAGAGCGACCCGGACTACCTGGATGCTCTTTACAACAAGGGCCATGTCCTGGAACAAATGGGTGATTACGTCCAGGCGAAAGCGGTTTATACCCAGGTGCTGAAGGTCAACACGAACTATCAACTCGCCATCGATGCGATGAACAGAATCGCGAACCTAAGCGAGTAAGGGTAAACGGAGAACGGAAAACGGAGAACGGAAAACGGAGAATGAAATATTTTCCGTTTTCCGTTTTCCGTTTTCAGTTAATCAACATGTCTGCCGCCGCATTGAGCTTGCGGTCCAAGACCCCCATCGAAGCGTCAAGACTGCCTTCGATCTTGCCTTTCATGCTGAAATAGAATTTGATCTTCGGTTCGGTGCCGGAAGGACGGATGCTGATCTTGGATCCGTTCTCTGTGAAGAACTGGAGTACATCTGACTTCGGGAGGTCGATCGGAGTAACTTTTCCTGTTATTAGATCCTTGGCCTCCAGGGTCTTGTAGTCTCTTATCTCAACCACTTTCTCATCACCAATCATGGTCGGTGGGGTAGTGCGGAAGCGGGCCATCATGGCCTTGATTTCTTCGGTACCGCTGATGCCTTTCTTGGTAAGGGAGACCAGTTTTTCTTTATAGAGTCCGAATTCGCGGTAGATGTCGCAGAGCATCTCATAGAACGTCTTGCCTTGTTCGGCAGCCCAGGCCATGGCTTCCGCCAGGAGGCTGGTGGCAACGACGGCGTCCTTGTCGCGGACGAAGTCGCCGGCGAGGTAACCGTAGCTCTCTTCACCGCCGCCGATGAACTGTTTCTTGCCTTCCAGCTCGAGGATCTTGCTGGCGATGTATTTGAAACCGGTCAGCACATCGTAGCGATCGACCTTATATTTCTTGGCGATTTCGAAGAGCAATTCCGTGGTGACGATGGTCTTCACGACGAATTCCTTGCCTGTGAGTTTGCCTAGCTCGTTCCATCGGGTGAGCAGGTAATACAAGAATACGGAGGCGGCTTGGTTGCCATTGAGGAGGATGAACTCTCCGTTTTCGTCCTTGACGGCGCAACCAACGCGGTCGGCGTCAGGGTCGGTGGCCAGCACCAGGTCGGCATTGAGCTCTTTGGCTTTCTTGACGGCTAGGGCCATGGCGGCGGGTTCTTCGGGATTGGGTGATTTCACCGTGGGGAAGTCACCGTCCACCACCATCTGTTCTTCAACGCAATAGACGTTCTCAAAGCCTTTGCGCTTGAGGATCTCGGGGACCAGACGCCGTCCTGTGCCGTGGATGGGCGTATAGACGATCTTCAGGTCTTTGTGTTTCTTGATCAAGTCCAAGGAGAGGGAGAGGCCGAACACCTTGTCTAGATAGATGTCATCGAATTTCTCGTCGAGCATGGTGATGAGTGCTGGGTTGCGCTTGAAGTTGACCATTGAAGGATCGGCGATCTTCTCCACCTCGGCGATGACGTTCTTGTCATGGGGACTGACCAGCTGTCCGCCGTCGTTCCAATAGGCTTTATAGCCGTTGTATTCCTTGGGGTTGTGTGAGGCGGTGACCATCACGCCGGCATGGCAATGAAGCTCACGAACCGCAAATGAAAGCTCCGGGGTCGGACGCAGGCAGTCGAAGAGAAAGACGTGGATGCCGTTGGCGGACATGACATCGGCGGTGATGTTGGCGAATGCCGGACTGTTGTTACGGCAGTCGTAGGCCACAGCCACGCGTAGTTCTTTCTCACCTGGATTCATCATTTTGATGTAGTTGGCAAAGCCTTGGGTAGCCATGGCCACGGTGTAGATGTTCATCCTGTTGGTGCCGACACCCATGATGCCGCGGAGGCCGCCGGTGCCGAATTCCAGGTTGCGATAGAAGCTTTCCGTCAACTCGTTGGGGTCGTTGTCGATGAGTTCTTGGACCTTTTTGCGGGTCTCTTCGTCGTATTGGTCTGAGAGCCATTGTTTTGCTCTCTCCAGTATTTGTTGTTCCATAGTTATGTTGTTTTGTTTAATTCTTCAATGCATTTGGCGAGGCTGTCTTTCCAGCAAGGAATGTCAATGCCCAACACCGTCTTGATCTTGGTCTTGTCGAGTACGCTATAGGCGGGGCGTGTTGCCCTAGTGGGGTATTGGTATGTCGTAATGGAATGTACTTGGCACTCTTGGTGAGCGATTTCAAAGATGGCACGGGCAAACTCGTCCCAGGTGGTCACGCCTTCGTTGGTAAAGTGAAATGTCTCGTGTACGGTTTGGGTGCCGTAGTGTTGGATAAGGAGCATGAGGGTTGAGGCCAGGTCGCCAGCCCAGGTGGGGGTGCCTTTTTGGTCGCACACCACGTTGATGGAGTCGTGGTTCTGGGCAAGCTGGAGCATGGTCTTCACGAAGTTCTTTCCGGTGGAGGAGTACAGCCAGGCTGTGCGGACGATGATGGATTTGCATCCAGTGGCTTTGAGGGCTTCTTCGCCTTCCAGTTTGGTTTTGCCATAGACCGACACGGGTCCTGTGGGATCGTCTTCGCGATAGGGCAGGGAGCCCATGCCGTCGAAGACATAGTCGGTGGAGATGTGTATCAGCGTGGCTTGGTGCTTTTGGCAGCTCAAGGCTAGGTTTTGGACGGCAGTGACGTTCACCTTTCTGGCTAGCGCTTCGTCGTCTTCGGCGCGGTCAACGGCAGTGTAGGCGGCGCAGTTGATGCAGTATTCAATATGGTGTTGCGAAAAGTAATCCTCCACGGCATCGGCATCGCTGATGTCCAGCGTATCGATGTCCGTGAAAAACCACTGATGTGTCTTGTCGTGGGAGGCGATTTTCATCATCTCCTTGCCGAGCTGTCCGTAGCTACCGGTTACAAGCAGGTTCATGGGCGTTATTCTTCTCCTTCCTCGAAAGTCTTGTGGAAGTTGGTCTGATAGAGATGCTTCTTCTCGTTTTCAAACTGATAGGAGAGACGGTTCCACAGTTCCACCTGTTTCTTGATGCCGATGATGCGTTTGGTGGTCACCTTCAGGTTCTCGTCCAGATGGTTGTAGATCGTTCCGGAAACGCCCACGAAGTAGGGACGGTTGCATTCGTGGCAGATGGTCATGGCTTTGTTGATGGTTTTTCCGAACCAGATGACTTCCGTGTAGTCGAAGTCGCTTTTCACTTTGGTACCCAGGATGTTTCCGATGTCGATGCCCATGGCGAAACTGATGGCTGCGACTTTCTCTATGCTTTCCCGAAGCTGAACGCTGAAGAGGTTGGCGATTTTCATGGCCACTTCAACGACATAAGAGACATGGTGCTGTTCTTTGGGGTAGATGAGCAGGAAACTGTTTTGCGACGTGCAACTTAGGAAACCTTCCGTTGCTTTGCAGACTTCCTGCAAGGCATGATAGTAGATCTTATATACCCTAGCTGCGAGCCGTTTTCCGGTTTTAAGCAGCGTGGGCAGGTTTTTGATTTCGAAATAGATGACCGAGGCTTCCATGACCAGTGCGGTGCAGTCATAGTTCAATGACTCGATCAGGCTGAAGTTACTCGAGTTTTCGTATGCGAAATCGACTTCTGCTAAGGCGTTGGTTTTCTCAAGGATGGATTGTGTTAGGCTCATAATAATACCGTTTTTGGGATATCATGGCGCTAAAATAAAAAAATAACGCCAATGTTCGGCGTTATTTTTAAAGATTTTTTAATAAGTGGTGTGAAACCGCTTATTCCATATTGGTATAGACGGCTTGGATGTCTTCGTCTTCATCCAGTTTGTCAAGGAATTTCTCAATGTCCACCATCTGTTCGTCGGTGAAGCTGACGGTGCTGTTGGGGAAGCGTTGCAGGGTGGCTTTGACGATGTTGATCTTGCGCTCTTCAAGGGCGTCGTGCATCATGCCGTAATCCGTCCAGGCAGTATAGACGGTAGTCGTGGTGGTGCCTTCTTCCTCGTCGGTTTCGGTGACGATCTCGTCCAGACCGTAGTCGATGAGTTCAAGTTCAAGCTCGTCCTTGTCCATGCCGGCAGGCATCTCGATCTCGAAGACGGCCTTGCGGGTGAACATGAATTCGAGGGAGCCCATAGGGAGGAAGGAGCCTCCGCATTTGTTGAAATACGACTTCACGTTGGCCACGGTACGGGTGGTGTTGTCGGTGGCGCAGTCCACCATGCACTGGATGCCGTGAGGGCCTTTGCCTTCGTAGGTGACTTCCACGAGGTTGGCGGCGTCTTTGTCGGTGGCACGCTTGATGGCGGCATCGATGTTGTCCTTGGGCATGTTTTCCGCTTTGGCGTTCAAGATGGCCTGACGGAGTTTGGGGTTCATATCGGGATCCGGTCCGCCTTCTTTGGCAGCAATGGTGATCAACTTACCGAGTTTGGGGAATACTCTTGACATGTGTCCCCATCTTTTCATCTTGGCCGCTTTGCGGTATTCAAATGCTCTTCCCATAGTAGTAGTTTGTGTTGTTTCTTGTTTGAAGGCGCAAAATTAAGAATATTTTTTTATTTTCGCAAGGAAATAATATGAACATGAAAATCTTGGTTTTAAGTGAAAGAGATGATTGTTGCGGTCCGATGGCCGCGGCGTTTCTCCGTGATTATTCCGAGAAGCTTGAGGTGATCTCTGCCGGAAGGCATCCGGCCGACAAGTTGCCGGGTTTGGTTGTTGAGGCCATGCGGGAGTGTCTGATCGACCTGTCTGATTATGTTCCTTTCGACAAGGCAACGGTGGATTTGTCAGAATTCGATGTGATATATAAATGTCCCGACCAGCCTTGTCCAACGGATCTTCAGACTTGTCGCGACCTGCGCGATTTTATTAAGAACGAGTCGTTCAAATTATTTCGCCGCCTTCCGTCTTCTATCTCCTGACTTCTGTATTCCAACAAAAAAAGCCGCTCAACTGAGCGGCTTTTATAGAGTAAGAGAAAACTCCTAACTCCTCACTTCTAACTCCTCACTATTAAGCTTCGGCGTTTTCGGCAGGAGCTTCCTCAGTGGCGGGAGCCTCTTCGGCAGGAGTCTCAGCGGCCTGAGCGGCAGCTTCCTCAGCCTTCTTGGCTTCCAGCTCAGCGAGTCTCTTCTTAGCGAGTTCCTCAGCGCGGGCCTCATTGACTTTCTTCTCGGCGTCCAAACGGGTCTTCTTCTCGCCTCTGATCTTTTCTTCCTTGGTCTTGGCGATTTCGGCCAACTTGGCTTCCTTTTCCTTCATCCAGTTCTGGAACTTGATTTCGGCTTGCTCTTCAGTCATAGCGCCTTTCTTCACGCCCTGGAGGAGGTGATACTTCAACATCACGCCCTTCTGGGAGAGCAGGGAACGCACGGTGTCCGTCGGGACAGCACCAACGCTGTACCAATACAGGGCACGGTCGAACTTCAAGTTGATCTGAGCGGGCTCAGTCAAAGGGTTGTAGGTACCGATCTTTTCAATGAATCTACCGTCACGAGGTGAACGTCCATCAGCAATCACAATGTGATAGAAAGGCTGACCTTTCTTACCATGTCTTTGCAATCTGATTTTTGCTGGCATAATTTAATGTTTTAAGTTGATTATGAATGAATTAACTAAAACCTACCCGAGGTTTCGGCTGCAAAAGTACAACATTTTATCGGATTGACAATCAAAGGGGAAGGATTTTTTTTCGGGACAGGGATCGTTAATCCTTTGACAATGTCTAATTTTGCACGCATTTTCGGTGTTATGGAAAAAAGAAAAGGACTACATTGGGGTTATCTAGCGGGCATCATCTCGGGCATCACTTACGGCATGAACCCCTTGTTTGGCGTACCAGTCATCAACAAAGGATTGGATGTCAACTCATTGCTTTTTTATCGCTATGGTGTGGCAACGCTGCTGATGCTGGCCTTTATGTTGGTGGCGAAGAAACAGATCCGTATCAGCTGGAAACAGTTCGGGTTGATGACGATTCTGGGCATCTTGTTCACCGGCTGTAGCATCACCTTGTTCGAGGCATACAAGTACATCCCGTCGGGGATTGCCACAAGTATCCTTTACGTGTACCCCATCATGGTGGCACTCATCATGATGTTTTTCAAGCAATTCCCCTCTTGGCAGACCTGGGTCTCCATCTTTGCCGGTGTCGCCGGTGCGGTGTTGCTGTCCATGAAAGGTGGTGGAGGCTTCATCGATTGGAAAGGGATCGCTTTGGTAGTGGCTTCGGGCTTGTGCTATACCATATTTATCGTGATGGTCAACCTCAGCAAGCAGGTGAAAGCCATCCCTAACCTCACGCTGACTTTCTACTGTTTTTTCATCGGTTCGCTGATGCTGTTTGCGCTCTCGGGTTTCGGCGTCCATCTGAATCCCGTACCCGATGCGGTGAGTTGGCTCAACGTGTTGGGTCTGGCCATCCTGCCCACAGCAGTCGCCACCATCACTTTGGCGGCCTCCAGCAAGGCGGTCGGTGCCACCAAGACTTCAGTCCTCGGCATCTTGGAGCCACTGACGGCCATCGTCATCGGCACGTTGGTATTCAAAGAAGCCTTTACGCTCAACGTGGCCTTGGGCGTGGTGCTGATTCTTTTTGCCATCCTGTTTATGATCCTGACTGAGAAAAAACCATCTTCCAACCCTAAATCTTTTGAACTATGAATAAAGTACGCATCACAGCCATTCGTCAGACGGTCTATCCCGACCTGATGGCCCGTTTTGAAAACCCCATTGAGCACACGTGTGACGTGAGGGAAGGGGATCAGTGGCTCTCTCTCGATGGCCAACGCCCTGAGGGTCTATGTCCCTCGGCCTGGGACTCCATGCGGCCTTTTGTGGAGGCTTTAGCCCGTGGTGAAGGCAATTTTTATGACGGCTGGATGCAGAATCCCATGAGTGCCATGATCAGCTGCAACGACGGGTTCAGGCCATTCAGTTTCTATATCGAAGTGGTGGAGTGATCACTCAAACGTTTCCCCATTCCATCGGTATTGGATGGTGTAGAAATCAGGGTTGATGTAGATGCCGTTCTCATCCTTCGTGGAAGCGCCGTCGTTGCGCTCTGAGAGCGCATAATACTCAATGCCCGCGTCGTTGAAAGTGAGGATGTAGTTCTCCTGAGAGATGTCGTAGTCGTCGTTTCTGCTGTAGGCCTCAAAATCTACAGGCGCGGGGATGGGCAGGTCCAACAGGGCTTCCGTGAAGTTGTCGTTGGCGTAGTACCAGGAGCTGAAATCCCTGAGCTTCTCGTCTTCTCCGTATTTGGCGATGATCACAAGGTGTTGGTCGCCTGCGGGATAGGTCTGGAATCTTACGGAACGAACTTCGCCCTTGAAATCGATGTTAAAGCCGTTGTGGTCGTTGTAAAGGCAAAGAAAACGATCGAATTCGCCGAACTCTGGGGCTTTGAAATCGTATTGTAGCGCGTTGAAAATGGTTTTTACTTCGGGTGTAAGCTCTTCTGATTCATTTACTTCATTATCCAGGGTGAGGGAGAGCGGGTAGCTGTACACCCGGATCTCCTCTATGGCTGAATGCTCGTCTTTGGCAGTGTAGTCGATGAAGATATCGCGTTTTTTATAGAGCTTGTCGTGGGCGATTTGTTGGGTGATGAAATAGCGTCCGTCTTTCATGCCTTGGCTGACGACGGTATCCTTTATATTATAGCCTTTGTTGTAGTCCAATACGTTTTGGATAGGATAGCCCAAGGCGATGGGTTTGCTGGTGATCCTGGATACGCCAAAGTCGGAATCGTAGTCGAAGGACTGGACAACCCCACAAAGCGGCGATACCAGAGTGTAGCCTTCAATGAGACCGTCCTTAACATCGAAATGAGCTAGTGCATTTCCTTGACTATCAGTAAAAATACCATCTTTCTGATTGCAAGGATCACCAATTTGTATCGTATTGTATTGGCCTTTGTCCATATAGATGAAGTCGCCAAAAGCCATTTGGACGGCACTAGCCAGGATTACCGATTCGGAACTCTTTTCAAGGTTGTTTCCATTCCACTTCAATTCAATCGGCCAGTATTCAGCATTGGAGAAAAACAGGGCGTCGTCACTGAAATAGAAGCACTTGTCATAGCTATGTGTATAGTAGTCTTCCATAAAAGCAAACGTTTGGGGAAGGACTTGGTGGAGATCGTAGGGAGCCACCTTAGTGCCGTCGTAATGAACCGCAAAGAGTTCTCGCCCACAGTCTTTTTCGTTCAGGCCGTATCCATGGACATATTTGATGACAAGGCCGATCCATGAGCCGTCCAGCCTCTGGAAACACTTTAGGTGATACTGGGCGACGAGGAAACTGTCCTCTTCTTCTGAACCTTGGGGAACGAAATAGTCATAGTACAATTCCGTTTTGCTTTTGCTTTCGGTGCACTCTTCTTGGGAATAGTAATCGAAATCTATTGCTTCCAGGATGACAGGTTCTACTTCGGGATGCCCTTCGGTAAGGAGTTTCCAGACCTTTTTGGCGATGTTTTCTTCAGGTTCGACGTAGGTGTAGGTCTTTTGTTTTTCTTGGCATGAGTACAATGCGAAAGCACAAAAGGAGACAAGGATAATGAGTAGTTTTCTCATGGTATGATGCTTTGAGGTTTAGTGTTCAATTTACAAAGGTAGCAAGTTTTTCATGATTACCTATTTTTGAAAACAAATTCATGCTGGTCCCAGTCAGGCAGCTCTCGTTTGACGATGATGCTATAAAACCGATTGAAATCGCTGGTGCTGTTATTCCAACCCCGTTCGGCCACGCCAAGGGCTTTGGGAAGCATCTGGTAGGTGACATCGTCGAAACTTCGGAGTTGCGATGACCAAAGCGATGCCTCTACACCGATGATGTTACCGAGATAGTCGTTGGGTTGGAGCTCGAAGGTTTTTCTTTCATCCACATAGCCCGCCCAGTGGAGGCCGATCTCATGGGGATCTGCGCTATAGGCCAGGTCAAGGTAAGTGAAGGCAGCAGGGGAGAGCACTACGGGGAAGCCCTCGATGCCCTTGGTGTTCCACACGTTGATGAAGTAAAGCGAGCGTTTGAGTCGCGCTTCAGTCTCTGGTTTTAGTCCTCTGGCGATGTCCTCCCAGCCGGCCAGACGGATGCCTTTTTGCTCGGCGAGGTCTAACATGCCGTTAATAAAAAGCTCCTTCATTTGGTGTCGGTCTTTCCCTGACCAGGCACCGGCAGGCACTTCGTCACCACCGATATGGATGGCGGGTAGTGGCACCCCAGCCTCGCGGTGCAGTCGTATGACTTCGTCGAAGACCACGTCGTAGAAATGGTAAACGCTGGGCAGATCGACGCTGAGCACGTTGTCGGTGAAGTCTTGTGCCGACCAGTAATGCGAAGTGTCGGTAGGGTCTTGCAAACGGAAGCTGCTGTCGCCTGTGCGTCGCTCGTAGGCTTGCATCGCTTTGATGGAGGCTCTTGAGTGGCCGGGGGTGTCGAACTCGGGAATCACACGGATGTGGCGTTTCCAAGCGTATTGTATGATTTGCTGGTATTCCTCCGCTGTGTAGAAAGTGGTATTGCCGACCTGCCCATTGATGGTGGGTTTCAAGGCTTGGGTCTCTTTGAGATTCCAATCGGGAAGGGCGTGACGGCCACCAAACTCGGTGAGTTCGGGAAGCCCCTTGATCTCCAGGCACCACGACTCGTCATCGGCGATGTGGAAGTGAAGGGTATTCATCTTCCATGAGGCCATCAGGTCGATGACTTGGAGCACTTCGTCAACGGTACGAAAATCCCTTGCCACGTCAAGCATGAAGCCGCGGTAGGCGTGGTCGGGCCAATCTTCGAGGATCATGGGTTGCAGTGGTTGGGGTAGTTTGTCCAGCGTGACTTGGGCATAATAGGCCCCGTCCTCTTCGTCGGCTTCGATGGAGGCTTTTCCATCGGCATCGATGACGATACGGTACCATCCGGTTGGATGTTGGCTGGTGGGTTCCATGGGTTCGGAGCCGTATTGGATGCGCTTGATTTGCGGGATGATGTCGGCGGGTTGGACCTCGTAAGGGCAGACTTCAAGGGTGGGTTCCTCGGGCGGTAGTTCCTGGAAATGATAGATGATATCCATCGCCAGGTCAGGCTTGCCTTGTTGTTGCAGGATGAAAGCTTCGGGAGCCCAGCGTTGGCGGGGCAGGGGGCGGCCGTAGTATTTTAGGGTGATGGTGCCAGAATGGGGGATGTCGATATACCAAGAAGTGCCTTGATAGTGATGCATCTCGGGACCTTCCACCATGATCTTGCCGTCATAGAGCTCTTGAAACCACACTCTTGAGCCTTCGGGCATGTTGTGGAGCACCAAGGTGTGCAAGGCCCTCCCGTCGGCTTTGGTAGTCCCTTCAAACCATTCTGCGCTGGGCTGTTGCTGGCTACAACCTGCTGTCAAGAGCAGGAGCACGAAAACGATATATCTATGTATCACGGACATAAGTCGGCTACGGTCATCTCTGCCGCTGTGATGAGGTCTTGGGGGTTGATCTTGAATTGGAGTCCACGCACACCGGCGCTCACGTAGATGATGTCGAACAGTTCGCAGGTCTCATGGATGAAGGTGGGGAAGGGCTTCTTCATGCCGATGGGCGAGCAGCCCCCGCGGATGTAACCCGTGAGCGGCAGCAGTTCCTTCATCGGGATGAGGTCGCAACTCTTGTTGCCTGTGACTTTGGCGGTCTTTTTCAGATCTACTTCCTCGTTGCCAGGGATGACGCAGACGAAATGTCCTGTCTTGTCGCCTTTCAGTACCAGCGTCTTGAACACCTGGTCGATGTCCTCGCCCAACTGATCGGCGATATGTTGTGCCCCGAGGTCGTTTTCATCGACTTCGTAGGGTATCAGCTCATACTGGATTTTCTTTTGGTCCAGGAGCCGGCACGCGTTGGTTTTGTTGATTTTATCTTTCGACATCGTTCTATATCCATTCAAAGTTTTCCTTTCCGGCACCGATTTCAAAGTGGCATTTGGCGATGCCGAGGTCGATGGGTGCGTAGCCGTTGAGTAGGGTGAAACGGGTGCGAGCCTCCACCTTGTTGTCGTCGTGAAGGATGAATACAAACTTCTGCTGGTTGATGGCTGTGGGTGCCAGCAAGGCAGCCTCCATGCCACGTGAGAACCAATCGGGGAGGGGAAGCCCTTTTTCTGTAGAACGTTTGTCTTCCATCACATCGGCAATCGTTTTTCGTTGAGGATGTTGTCTTCCTTGGTTTTCTCCATAGCCGAGCGATACCACGCAAACCAGCTTTTCGTCGGGAAGTACTTGATATTGGTCGGGTTGCTTGCTGAACGACATCGCCACCCAGCAGGTGTTCAGTCCGAGACATTGCGCCAGTAGCACCACTTTTTCGCCGTAATAACCGAGATTGACATCGTCGCCTTTCTTGCCGATCATGGCGATGTAGTTGGACACGCCGCGGAATTTGCTGTAATGGGCGATGCCGCTGGCGAAGGCCTTGGGCTCGTCCGTGACCAATTGGATGTGAAGACCTCCTTCGCGGTTGCATTCGTCGATGAGGTCTTGCAGTTGTTGGATCTTTTCAGCCTCAATGGGCTTTTCGAGGTATTGCCGCACGCTGTGTCGGGTGCGGATGGCTTCTTCGAGTGTCATAGGTAATCGATTTACTTCGCAAACATAATGAAAAGCCGGATCGCTTCGCCGAATTTTTTTTTCATTTTGTTTGAAACATTTTTGAAATACTGCTACTTAAGTGTGAATTAAAACTATAAAAAGTGAAGTATGTCAAAAATGAGTCTTACGATTCCGCTGATGGAGCGGGCTGAATGTGGAAACCGGGAGTTGAACGGGATTTGTGTATCGGGTCGGTCGTTGGAATTGCTGATGGAGATTAAGGGTATTCTTGACGTGTTTGCTCCTTGTGGGGATGATTATCGTCATTCACTATGGATTGAGGTACCGAGAGGAAAACCATCAGATTGGTGCTCATTCAACTATGCAAAGAAATGGTCAGATGAAAAGCCTTATACACGTTCGGATTATTTGAAGGAGTGGAAGTCTAATTATCCGATGAAGTCACAGTGGTATCATCTGTCTGTGACACAGTATCGTGGGCACATCTATCTGCACATGGTGGAAAATGTACATTGGTGGTGCCAGATTCATGATGATGAAGACAAACACACGCATTCCATGGATATGGAGTGGCTGTTGGAACCGCTGGAAGAGTTCCTTCGGAAGAAGATTCCAGAGATTGCGGCTAATGTGGGAAACTATAATCAATATGTGGATGAACATTTGCCCAAGAGGCAGCGTACCGGGCGGATTGCACGAAAGGAACTGGATCGGATTGTGCCATGGCAGAAGTGTAAGCCGAGGAATCTGAAAAAGGTTATTAAGATGCTGAAAGAATGCATTGCGAACGAGGAGGTTTATAGGAGATCAGAGCCGAAATATGTTGACGGAGCGTTTAAAAAACCAGAAATGTCAACTGAGGTTGTGTCTTTGCCAGCGTTTTATCGGGAACCATCGCCCAAGATGAGCATTCGAATTTATTCCAAGTATTTCCGAGTGGCGTATATGGCTTATAAAGAACACTTCCGGCGTATGTATCGGCAAAGCAAGAGAGAGAAACGGGAATATGCGGAATTCTTTGAGGAAACCTTGACGTTGACAGATATAGAGTTTTATAGGCGTTATCAGTTGGGAAACCACGGCCCAATTACTGACGAGACGGATTTTGACAACGAGGAGGCATTCAAGGAAATGGCTTTTGACCACTATGGCGAGCTGGGTTTATCGCGCAATGATGTGCATGCGACTGACTATTATACACCTGGAGGTTGGCTAATTACCTTTGGCGTGAGCTATTCGTCCTGGGTGGATGCGGGCTGTGAGATTGCGTTGGCACTTTTCGAATCAGGAGCACCACTGTTGGTGCATAATGCGCAGAAAATACTTGATATCTTAGAGGGTAAGGACTATGTGAAGTTAACACCGCATACCTTTCACGATTATCTGAATCATCACGAGGAAGGAAGCGTTTTTGACTTGCCGTATGAGTGCTATTTAGGGCACGCAGATGAACTAACACGTGAGCAGTACGATGAGATTGTGTCGTTGGCAGAGTGGATGCCAGAGGAGCAATTGGAACTGGATAACCTGGTTCCATTGGAAGACACGGTGTATGACCCAATTCGGGAAGAAGTCTCAGAGCCGATGACTGTTTGTGCGATACTTTCACGACTGTATAAGAAATATGGCATTGGCGTAGGAATCAGTGATTATAATGACCGTTGGCACTGCTATCTCTACGGCTGGAAGAAAGGAGAAAACAAGATTCAAATCAACGACCGGAAGTTTGAATCCACTAATGAGGCCACTTTGGCGGTTTTGAGGCTGTTTGCGAAAGAGATAAAAGGATAAAACTATGATTAAAGTTGTGTCGCGCCTATTTTTAGGGAAGGAAAGGTATAAAGACTTCCGTTTGTGTTTCGTTGATACTATTCCAGAAACAGTGTTTGACTTGACTCCAGAAAGCAAGGCTTGGAAACGCTCTGCGGAGTACAGAACTATCAAGAGAAGATTGGAAGATGAAGTAAAACAAGGGCTAAGAAACAGCATATACAGTATGGATAGTCCTTTGATTTATAGATTACAAAGCCAAGATTATCCGAACCCTAGTTTTCATAAGGGACAGGCTGAACTATATGCGTTTTTTACAGAAGTGTCCCTTTGGGAGCAGCGGGGAGATGATTGGGATGATGCACCATACGAATATAATGCAGGAGAACCTTATGATGATGTCTTTCAAGGCGACTGTCGCATAGAGCATCAGGTTATCAAGGTGCCGTTTTATATCCGCCATGATGGCTATGATGTTAAGATGCCTGAGGATTATGGCTACAATTCGCCGTTTGCTGTGGATGATATCAATAGTGGGGCCGTGGCATGGATCTTTGCCAGAAGTTTAAAACCAAAGTGTGCAAATGGGATCGCGATACACGCTGGGGTGAATCCATACGAGTTTTTCGAACGGGTTGACAAGATCAATGAAATGTATCCGTATGAACCAGAGGAGGATTAGCTGGTGAGAAAAAAGAAAAATTGATATGAAAAACAACTTAAATCAAGAATAAATGAATAGTATTGAGAACAATGACATGAGATTCACCCGGCAGAAATGGGTGAACGAGGGTGGAATCTACTTTCCAATCAGTGGAGACACTGTATTGCTGAAGACCCCAGGGAAGGGCGTATTTAACGTGGTAAAGTCATCAAACCCCATGGATGCGAGAATTGGGCTTCAGAGAATCGGCGATACTTTTGAATTTAACTTCAAAATCTATGAATTGGGTTGCGAAGAAATGTTGCGAATCATAAAAAGGACTTGGGAGTCGGATGTGTTTGTTGAAGGTAAGAAAAACCTAGGTGTCATCTTTAACGGTTTAAAGGGTACTGGGAAGACATTGTCAGCCAAACTTCTTTGCAATGCACTTGATCTACCCGTTTTGATTGTACAGAGTCCGTATGACGGGCTTGTCAACTTTCTACAGACGCTTTGTTTTGAGTGTGTGGTTTTTATTGACGAGGCGGAAAAAACCTTTAAGATGGGAGAGGATGATGATGCGCTACTTCGATTGATTGACGGAGTGTACAATCAAACTCGAAAGTTGTATATTTTGACCACCAATCAATTGACGCTGAATGACAACCTACTAGGACGTCCAGGACGTATCCGCTATCGTTTCGAGTTTGGTAACCTACAGCCGAAAGCCGTCAAGGATTATCTCGATGACAACCTCCTTCTTGAATATGCTGATCAGCGCGAGAGCATACTGGAGCAGGTGGATTTATTGGAAATCTCAACCATCGACATTCTTAAGGCTTTAGTGGACGAGGTGAATATTCACGGTCATTTGCCTGAAATTCAATGTCTGAACATTCCTACAGCTAAATATGCATTCGAAATACTAGAGTTCCATGACCTACAGAGTTATGCCGATAAAGAGGAAGTACTTCGGTTTATTAAGGACGAGCTCAAAGAGAACGGTTGCTTATCTGTGCTGGAGTGGGTAAGTGGATGGAAGTCGGATGATGGAGAGCATGACGCAGAGGACGTGCTTAGTGAGGAGTTTGGCTATGTGACCAAGCGTGTGATAAAAACCTCATATTCATCTTTGTTTAAGGATGATAGCACCTCTGAGGGGACGATTATCCAAGAAGTGGATGCGGATGGTTTCTTCGTGATGCGTATGAGGTATTGGGATGAGGACCATCTTTGTTTACTACTGAAGAAGAAGAATAATCCATCGCTTTATCGCGGGGTGTTGGTGTAAAGAAAAAATGCTCGCTGATGGGATGATTCTGACCAAGATCGGATAACATGTGTTTTGCACATTAATTGACAAATATGAATCTCATGACACGGAACAACGAATTCTTTCATGCCTGCAAGATCGATAATTGGTATATCTTTAAGCATATCGAATACGAATGGGATGACATCGTGAATGCCTTCATTGCGGGAGGCTTGTATGCCGACCAAAATCCCAGAATCCAATGGATGAAACTTACCGAGGAAACGGTCAAGGAATTGTTTGACTACGCGAGATACTTGGTTTACCGCGCGGATTGCGATGAGTACTATGTCCTTGATGGAACGACCATTAAGGAAACTTTCAACGAAAGGAAATACACTCATGCTAAGTTGATTGAAGGGCCAGAGATGATATGAGGATTAAGCAGGAGTGATTTGGCTGAAACACATTGTATCCAGTCCTGTCCGTTAAAGGCGGATTCCATCCGCCCCCTGTCCCTCCACAAGCAACCTCCCCATCACGTTAAGCGCAATAAAACGATAACGCAAAGAATTGGTTGCAACAGGCGTGTATTCGAAATGCTTGGCCTTAGCTTTGCGGCGAAGCGTTTCCTCGACAGATTGACGGATGAAAGGCGCACTGAGCGCCAGCTCCGTCGGTTCCAAAAGCAAGAGCTTTCCTTTGGAACACGCCTCAAAATAAACACCACCAGGCTTGTAATACCGTTCATGCTGCGAACCTTCTTCGGGGAAACCTTCGTTGAGAAGGACAACCAAAGGGAAGCCTTGAGTCCGAAGCGTCTGCGCAATGAATCGCTCACCCTTGCTGATGGAAGCCGTATAGGTTACCGCTCCATTTTGCGCCGAACGCAACACCGCTTTCAGCCTTTCTTGGACTTGCTCCTCCGTGGCATTGCGCGACATTTCCACCAATTGGCGCTCAGGCCAGTCGAGGAGGTAATGATTGCCCATAGAAGTGAAAAGTAGGTTGCACGCCTCTGTCCTACGGTACATTCGGAATAGGTCAGGATTTTGTTTACGCTGCCATGCCCGTTCGGCGTTAGCGTAAACATAGTTTATCATCGCCTTAAGTTGCCCTTTATGTGTAAGCACACGGTAATATGGTGGGCCATCGTATATATTTCCTTCAATACCCAACTTTCGTGCTTCAGCCTTGCAGCCCTGCATATAACCCCGCACCACTTCTTTAATGCTGCGCTTCATGGTACGCCTAACCTGCAAAATAATATGGTGATGGTCGGGCATGACCTTGTCAGCAAGGATTTTTATCTCTGGGCAAAGTTCAAGCATCCGTTGCTGTTGGTTGATTAAAGCCCAGCCTAAGGCGGTCTTTTCCACCTCAGTCCGTTTGCCACTATGGATTAGTTTTCCGAAAATGGGTTCTCTCCCTTTGGCCACCATGGTCACATGCACGATGCAAGGCTTGCGCCATGCTCCAGGTTCCTGCCAAGTGGAAGTCTCGTTGGGTATGTTGGTGTTGGTAGTCATTTTTGTTTGGGGCTTTTGCGGCGGGAATGGAATTCCCGTGGAAGGGACAGAACTAAAACGCAAAAGTAAGTTTTTTTTCGACACAAAAAGATTATTGCTCTTTTTTTATTAAAAATAAAACTATAAGCCTGTGCTGTAATTTGGCACAGGCTTTTGTTTTCTTTGCAGCGTGATTTTTATTATGATTATTTTTGCAAGACAAACAAAACTACAATCATGTTGAAACTCATCACCGATTCTGCCCATTACACCGAAGTCCTTGCCCTTGTTCCCAAGGTCAAGCGCAGCCTTTGGATTGGCACCGCCGACATCAAGGACCTGTATGTCAAGGTCGGCACGCAAACGAAGCCCTTCTTGGCCGTTTTGGCACAACTCATCAAGAAAGGCGTTGAGATTCGGCTCATCCATGCCAAGGAGCCGGGGCCAGCGTTTCTTGAGGACTTCGACAAATACCCTGCCTTGTTTGAAGGCTTGGAGCGAGTGCTTTGTCCAAGGGTGCATTTCAAGATCTTGGTCTTCGATGGTCAAATGGCCTATATTGGCAGCGCCAACCTCACAGGCGCAGGCATCGGCATGAAAGGCGATGGCACACGCAACTTCGAGGCCGGCATCCTCACCGACAATCCCGAGCTGGTTGAGCAGGCCATGAACCAATTTGATGCGGTTTGGATGGGCAAGCACTGTAAGTCCTGCAAACGGAAGGATTTTTGCGGGGATCCGATCGGGTGAGTGTTTAAAAATGAAAATAACGTGAGTATTATGCACGTTAATAGACAAATTTGAGTCTCATGAGGACGACGGCCTGCAACGCAACGACGACTACAGCATCTTCACCCTGCAAGTCAGACCATCTTTCGACTTCCAGCAGGAACTCCTCTGGAACGGCGACGCGCTTGAGGTGCTGGAACCGGTGTGGCTGCGCCAAGAAATCGCCAGTAAGGTCAAGCAGATGTGGAACCACTATAAAAAGTGATTTCACTGCAAAAACTTGCCGATATCGGCAAAAAATGCTATCTTTGCAACGAAATCTAAAGAAAATCTTGCCGATAGATGGAATATATCTCAGCCAGTCAGTTTGCCCAGAAATACGGTATCAGTGAGCGTACCGCCCGTAACTATTGTGCTAAGGGTAAGATAGAAGGAGCATTCCTCACAGGAAAGACATGGAACATTCCCGCCGAGGCCGCTTTGCCCAAACGAGGCAAAAAGAAGATGTCTCCCTTGCTCTCCGCTTTGCGCGATCAAAAAGAGACTGGGATGAAGGGTGGTATTTACCATCGGGTTCAAATCGACTTGACGTACAATTCCAATCATATTGAAGGAAGCCGCCTGACCAAAGAACAAACCCGTTTTATCTTTGAAACGAGCACTCTTGGCGTCACCACAGAGAATACGCGTATTGACGACATCATGGAGACCGTCAACCATTTCCGCTGCATCGATTACGTGATCGATCATGCTACCGACAAAATAACAGAAACTCATGTTAAACAGCTACATTTGTTGTTGAAAACCAATACTTCTGACAGCCAGAAGTCGTGGTTTGCCGTAGGCGATTACAAACGATTGGCAAATTCAGTAGGAGAGGAGGAAACTGCCCGACCTGAAGAAGTCCACAAACAGATGAAAGCGTTACTGTCGAGTTATTATTCCATCGAGTGCCCCGATTTTGATGCGCTTCTCGATTTCCATGTGAGGTTTGAACGCATCCATCCTTTCCAAGATGGCAATGGTCGCATTGGGAGACTGCTTCTGTTTTGGCAATGTCTGCAAACGGGCATCGTTCCGTTCATCATCACCGAGGATTGGCGTTTGTTCTATTACCGAGGCATCCAGAATTGGGGAAAAATCAACGGCTACCTACGTGATACCTGTCTGACCGCACAGGATGGTTTTAAGGGGTTACTTGACTATTTCGGGATAAAACAGTAAAAGTATAAGAATCATGAAAAAACACTATACCTTCAGTACGGGCGAAACCATCGAGGGCACCCACCAAGCCCTAAAACTCCTGAAAGAAGGCAACGCTCGCTTTGTATCGGGTCATCTTGCTCCGAAAGACCATTACGCCGAGGATCGCTTGAAACTCAGCGAGGGACAACATCCTTTTGCGGCGGTGCTTTGCTGCTCCGACAGCCGGGTAGCTCCTGAAATCTTGTTTGACCAACAGCTGGGCGACGTGTTCGTGATTCGTAATGCCGGCAACGTGGTGGATGAGGATGTGCTAGGTTCCATTGAATATGCCGTGGAACATCTGGAATCGCCTCTGGTGCTGGTCTTGGGTCACTCCAGCTGTGGGGCCGTGACGGCTGCTTGTCAGGGTGGGGAACTTCCAGGCCATCTGGTGGATATCGCCAAGCGCATCAAGCCTTCCATCAGCATGGATTGTTGCATCGACGACAACGCCCGTCGTCATGCCGAAAGGATGGCGCAACTAGTCCGTGAAAACCCCATCGTTGAACATCTGAAGGTCACGGTGGTGGCGGCATTTTACGATATTGCCAGTGGGGTAGTGGAGTGGATGTAAATAAAAGAGGAGAAAAGATGAAGGACTTTGCTGCCATCGATTTTGAGACCGCCAACAACCAACCCACCAGCGTGTGCAGTGTCGGTGTGGTCATCGTCAAAAACAATGAGTTCGTGGACTCGTTCTATTCGTTGATTCAGCCAGAACCCAACTATTATCTATATTGGAATACGATGGTCCATGGCATCACCCAGGCAGATACTGAGGATGCGCCCGTGTTTCCTTACGTCTGGGAGAAAATCGAACCCTTGATTGAAGGCTTGCCGCTGGTGGCGCATAACAGCCCTTTCGACCAAGGTTGCCTGAAAGCGGTGATGCGTTGCTACCAGATGGATTACCCTGATTATCAATTCTATTGTACCTGTCGCGCCTCCAGGAAGCACTTCGGGAAACAACTCCCTAACCACCAGCTCCATACCGTGGCCGAAGCCTGTGGCTACCATCTCGTCAACCATCATCACGCCTTGGCCGATGCCGAGGCATGCGCCTGGATTGCAAGGGAGATCTTATAAAAAAAGCGCCCCATCGCTGAGGCGCTCCTTTGTCTCCAATAACGTTGTATGTCTTATTTCACCTTGATGGAGTAGATGATGGGCGTGACGTAGGCGTCGTAAACGGCAGCCATCTCCTTGTCGTATTTCACTGAACCAGAAACGGTGTGGTCTTTCCCGTTGGAGATAATGAAAAAGTTGTTAAACTCTTCATCATTTTTGAGCAAGGCTGTCGCGACACGGCCCTTCACTTCAGGCTCGCCAACGGCCTCCCAGCCTTGGTTTTTGAGCAGTCCAACAAAGTTCTTGACGGTTTCCTTGAGCTTAATCTCCCTTGAGCCCCAAGCGCTGAAAGTGGCGTCAATGAACACACTGCCATCGTTGTTGGTGAGGTTGACCATCTCGTCACCATCCCAAGAGGTGTACAATTCGTTGGGATAACTGATCGTAAAGCCAGAGCAATCGTACTCCGTGAAGTTGTCGGGAATCACCACTTCCACTATGGGCTCGTTGGATTCCTTGTCGCCTTTGGTGTTGCCACCATTGTTTCCACATGCAGCAAAAATCAAGCAGGCTGCAACTGCCATAAACAGAACTTTTTTCATGTTTTGATATTTAATTGATGTGTCAATCGATTAATACTTTGCAAATATAAAAAATGATGCATGTTCTTGCGCCATCCCTAAAAACTTTCTATCTTTGAAAACCGAAGCGGAAGCCCTCTGACTTCTGTCTCCTAACTTCTTAACAACCATGTTTTTAGTATTTGATACCGAAACTACGGGCTTGCCCAAAAACTATAACGCCCCCTTAACGGATTTCGACAACTGGCCGCGACTGGTGCAGCTAGCTTGGCAACTGCATGATGCCCATGGCAATCTTGTGGAGAACTACAACCTACTGGTGAAGCCGGAAGGCTTCATCATCCCCATCGAAGCCAAGATGGTGCACGGCATCTCCACTGAACATGCCATGAAATACGGGCAGCCGCTCCATGAAGTGCTCGACATCTTCCTGAAATCGGCAGAGAAAGCCAAGTATTTCGTGGGCCATAATATTGATTTCGACCTCAACGTCGTGGGCTGTGAGTTCCTCCGTGACCGCAACGAGAACCCGCTGCTGGCTTGGCCTCGGGTGGATACCTGTACCGAGAAGACCGCTGAGTTCTGCAAGCTGCCTGGCGGCAAGGGAGGGAAGTTCAAACTCCCCAAACTGAATGAATTCCACGAGATCCTCTTTGGCTCCAAGTTCGATTCTGCCCATAATGCCTCCGCCGACGTTCAGGCTACCGCTCGCGTTTTCCTCGAACTCATCCGTCTCGGTGTGCTTGGCCGTAACGAGATTCCTGAAAGCGAGCAGTTCTTTGAGGACTTCCGCGCAGCGAATCCAGATAAGATTAAACCCGCCGATATCGTGGTTACGAGTAATTTCGACGAGACCGAAGCGGAGGAGGACAAACTTGAAGAACAGCGCGAAGTGGGCAACTACGTTCCCCAGCACTTCACACACCTCCACGTCCACTCGCATTACTCCATCCTCGATGGTATGTCGAAAGTGCCGGACCTGGTGGACAAGTGCATCAAAAACGGGATGTATTCCATCGCCCTCACGGACCATGGTAACATGTTCGGTATCAAGGATTTCGCCGACTATGTCAACAAAGTCAACGGGAAAGTTAAGGACAAGATAAAGGAACAGGAAGCCGTCCTTAAAAAAGAAGAGGCGACCGAAGAAGAGAAACAACAGGCCCAAGCGGAGATCGAAAAACTCAAAGGCCAGTTATTTAAGCCTATTTATGGTATCGAGACCTACTGCGCGCCGGTGAGTATCGACAAGCGCGATGGCCGTCAGGACCGTGGATGGCACCTCATCCTGCTGGCCAAGAACAAGCAAGGCTACCATAGCATCTGTAAACTCAGCTCCATCGCCTATACGGATGGATTCTACTATAACCCGCGTATCGACCACAACCTACTGGAGAAATACCACGAGGGCCTCATCTGCTGCTCGGCATGCCTGGGCGGCGAACTGCCCCAAAAGATCTTGAACGGTGACATGGTAGGCGCGGGACAGACCGTGATGTGGTTCAAGAACCTCTTCGGTGATGACTATTACATTGAGCTGCAACGTCATAAGACTGACAAGCCTGGCGGCGATACCACGGTTTATGAGCGTCAAAAGGAAGTGAACAAGGTGCTTCTTGACTTGGCTCGAAAGACCAACACCAAGATCGTGGCCACCAACGACGTGCACTTCGTGGAAGAAGAACACGCTGAGGCCCACGACCGCCTTATCTGCCTCAGCACAGGCAAGGACTATGACGATCCAGACCGGCTGCATTATACCAAACAGGAATGGCTCAAGACCCCTGCCGAGATGGGCGCCATCTTCAGCGACCTCCCCGAAGCGCTTGAAAACACCCAGGAGATCGTCGATAAGGTAGAGGCCTATAGCATCGACTCCGACCCGATCATGCCGGTGTTTCCCATTCCCGAGGAGTTCGGGACAGAAGAGACCTATCGCCAGAAGTTTACCGAAGAGGACCTCTTCAATGAGTTTACCCGCGATGAGCATGACAATGTGGTGATGGACCGAGAGGCGGCTGAAAAGAAGATCAAGAAACTGGGGGGCTACAACCGGCTCTACCGTATCAAGTTGGAGGCCGACTACCTGGCCAAACTCACTTGGGAAGGTGCCAAGATGCGTTATGGCGATCCGCTGACGGAAGAACAGATCGAACGTATCAAGTTCGAGCTCCATGTGATGAAGACCATGGGCTTCCCGGGCTACTTCCTCATCGTGAGCGACTACATCCGGGCTGCCCGTGAAGAACTGGGCGTCTCCGTCGGCCCTGGCCGTGGCTCTGCCGCTGGGTCGGTGGTGGCCTACTGCCTTAAGATTACCGATCTCGACCCGCTGAAATACGACCTCCTGTTTGAGCGTTTCCTCAATCCCGACCGTATCTCACTGCCCGATATCGATGTCGATTTCGATGACGACGGCCGTGGCCGCGTGCTCGACTGGATCACCAAGAAATATGGCAAGGAAAAGGTGGCGCATATCATCACCTACGGTACCATGGCAGCCAAGTCGGCCATCCAAGACGTAGGTCGTGTGCAAAAGGTGCCGCTCTCAGAAGTGGCCAAGATCAAGAGCTTCATCCCGGACCGTAACTTCCCGGACAACATCAAGGACGAGAAAGGCAAGTCGCCAAAGGTGAACCTCAAGAACTGTTACAAATATGTGCCCGAGCTGAAGAACCTCGTGGAAGGTCCCGACGAGAACATCTCCTCCATGCTGACCTACGCCGAAGAGCTGGAAGATACCAACCGTCAGGTGGGTATCCATGCCTGCGGCGTCATTATCGGAGCCGATGACCTCACCAACGTGGCTCCCGTAGCCACCATCAAGGATAAGGAGACTAACGAAGATGTGGTTGTCACACAATACGACGGCCACGTGATTGAGACCGTGGGACTCATCAAGATGGACTTCTTGGGACTGAAGACCTTGACGCTCATCAAGGATGCATTAAAGAACATCAAGAAGACACGAGGCATTGATATCGATATCGACCACATCCCCATCGACGACCCCGAGACCTACGCGCTCTATTCCGCAGGCAATACCATCGGCACCTTCCAGTTCGAGTCTCCCGGCATGCAGAAATATCTCCGTGAACTGCAGCCTTCGGTCATCGGTGACATCATCGCAATGAATGCCCTCTACCGTCCCGGACCGATGGATAACATCCCGGACTTTATCGCCCGTAAGCAAGGCCGACAGGAGATCAAGTACGACTTCAACTGCATGGAGAAATATCTCAAGGACACCTACGGCATTTGTGTGTATCAGGAGCAGGTGATGTTGCTCTCTCGCGAACTGGCCAACTTCACCCGTGGTGAGTCCGACACTCTGCGTAAGGCCATGGGAAAGAAGCAGTTGGCTAAGATGGAAGAACTCTATGGTAAGTTTATGAAACAGGGTGTGGAGAAACTCACCAAGACCGAGAACCTTCCTGAAGATGAAGTGAAGAAACGCCTGGAGAAGATCTGGGAGGAATGGAAGAAATTCGCTTCTTACGCCTTCAACAAGTCGCATGCCGCCTGCTACTCTTGGGTGTCCTACCAGACCGCCTATCTCAAGGCACATTATCCGGCAGAGTTCATGGCCGCAGTGCTCAACAACGAGTTGGGTGACATCAAGCAGGTGACCTTCATGATGGAGGAGTGCAAACGCATGCACCTCGAGGTGCTGGGTCCCGACGTCAACGAGTCGGAATACGAGTTCTCTGTCAACGAAAAGGGCCAGATCCGCTTCGGCATGGGTGGCATCCGCAACGTGGGCGAGGCGGCGATCTCCGGCATCATCGCTGAACGCGCCGCCAACGGCAAGTTCAAGGACCTCACCGACTTCCTGTTGCGCTGTGCGGACAAGGGGTTGAACCGACGTGCCTTGGAGAACATGGATACGGCGGGTTGTTTCGACTCGTTCCCCAACTTCCACCGTGCCATGCTGTTCTACATGCCTACCAACGACTCGGTGCCCTTCAGTGAACGCGCCTTGCGCATGGTGGCCTCCTACAACGAACGGAAAAACTCCGCGCAAATGGATCTCTTCGGTATGGGAGGAGGCGACAGCTCCACGGAGACGCTGACCCTGCCATTCCCCGACTGTGAACGCTGGTCGAAACTCAAGGAACTGCAGATGGAGCTGGATAGCATCGGTTTCTATATCAGTTCGCACCCCATGGATACCTTCAAGATCCCGTTGAAGTTCTTCACCAACACCACCGTGGAGGCGATGAAGGGTGCCATGACGAATCCTGAGAAATATGACCGTTTCAATGTCCGTTTGGGCGGCCAGATTACCAAGGCGGAGCCGCTGATGTCCAAGAAGAACACGCCTTACGGTCGCTTCATCCTTGAAGACAAGACGGGGGCTTTCCCGTTCAGCTTGTTCAGCGACAATTACGCAAAGTTCAAAGGGCTGCTTGAGGAAGGACAGTTCGTTTTGCTCATCGGAACGCTTTCAAAGCCCTTCTGGAAACAAGGGCAGGAGCAGGACGCAGTACCCAAAGACCTGGAGTTCCGCATCTCCGAGGTGAGGATGCTTGATTCTTTGTTGGAGAACACGACCAAGAAAGTGATCTTCAAGCTTGATGTGTCCCAGATGAACGCCGACACCATTGACAATTTCATCAAGCTCGTCAAGGAACATCCTGGCAAACAGTCTTACAGTATCCATTTGTTCGATTCTGATATGAACTTGGCCTGTAACATGACCCCGTTCAGTGGGGGAGTGGCTGCCCATGAGGTGCTGCCCATCGTGGATGAGTTGCCTTATGCCGACTTTGATCTGAAATGATTTCCAATTCCAAAAAAATTGCTTATCTTTGCATTCCCATAATTGAAAACGAATTTTATTAATCTTTTATAAACCAACTAATTAAATCTAAACAACAATGGCTGTTATCCAAATGACTGACGACCGCTTCGAAGAAGTCGTCCTGAAATCAGAACTTCCCGTGATGGTGGACTTCGGCGCCACCTGGTGCGGCCCCTGCAAGAAGGTCGAACCTATGGTGGAAGAGATCTCCGAGGAATATGCCGGCAAGATGATTGCCGTGAAATGTGACGTCGAAGAATGCCCCGACACCGCCGCCAAGTTCGGCATCATGAACATCCCCACCGTCATCTACTTCAAAGGTGGCCAACCCGTCGATAAAAACGTCGGCGCTGCACCTAAGAAGGTGTTCGTTGAGAAACTGGAAAAACTACTGTAATTGGACTTTTCCATCGATAGGAATCGGCTTGCCCAGTTCGGGAGCCTCGAGTTTTTGGCGCGACAAATCGTGGAAGGCTTCATCACAGGCCTCCACAAAAGTCCATTCCACGGCTTCTCCGTGGAGTTCGCTGAACATAGGCTCTACAATACGGGCGAGCCGATTCGTCATATCGACTGGAAACTCTATGGCCGTACCGAGAAACTTTTCGTGAAACGCTACGAAGAGGAGACCAACCTGCGCTGCCAACTCGTCATCGACAAAAGCTCCAGCATGTGCTTCCCGGTACGGAACAAGATCGACTTCGAACATCCCAACAAACTGTTCTTCAGCGTCTATGCCGCAGCCTCCCTGATGGAACTGATGCGCCGACAACGCGACGCCGTGGGACTGGATCTGTTTGATGAGACCATTACCTTCCACGAGCCAGCCAAGATGTCGGCAGTGCACAACAAAATGATCTATTCCGAGCTAGAGAAGCTGATCGATACTTACGACAAAAACCAAAAGAAAACCACTTCCACCGTACAGTGCCTGCACCAGATCGCCGAGATGACCCACAAACGTAGCCTGGTGGTGCTCTTCACCGACATGCTCGACAACCTCGATGATCATCGTAAAATGTTCGAGGCCCTGGAACATCTTAAATACAACAAACACGAGGTCATCCTGTTTCACGTCTATGACGGCCAGCTGGAACAGAACCTCGACTACGAAAACCGCCCGTACCGTTTTGTCGATTTGGAGACGGGGGAGACCCTGAAACTGAATCCCGTAGAGATACAGGAACGCTATCGCCAGCTGATGGCGCAACGCAAGGACGACATCCTCAAACACTGCTACCAGTACCAGATCGACTATGTTGAAGCTGACATCAACAAAGACTATAGCCAAGTGCTGACCAGCTACCTGATCAAACGGTCCAAACTGCTATAATCAAGAATTCCCTTGATCCATTAAATCAACTCATTCTCGTCAATCAAGTTGTTGAGCAAGGCGTAAACCGTGAGGCCCGACACCGACTTGATGCCCGTCTTGCGCGTGATGTTCTTGCGGTGCGAGATGACAGTGTGGATGGAGATGTTCATCTGGTCGGCGATTTCCTTGTTCATCATGCCCTTGGCCACTGCAATCAGCACGTCAATCTCGCGCTTTGAGAGCTCCACATCCTCGGCTTTCTTCTGGGTCTCGTTTTTCGCAAACTCATTCATCTTGCTGATGACCTTCGCGCGGGTGTCATGGATTTCAATGACCCTGCTGAAGGGTGACAGCATCGAATGGTCAAGGGCAGCAGTCACCAAAGCGATGAGGATGACGTTGGCGTGTTCCTTGCTGAACTGCATGACAAACTCTTTGTTGTGGAAGCCTAATAGCATCGGGTTGATGACCAGTAGGTTGGCATCGGAAGTGGTGACCTTTTCGGAGAGGTGCTCGGGACTGTCAAGACGCGCCACCACGTCAAACGGCGCCATGCTGTCGATGATCTCGGCAAGCCCGTTGGCGATGATTTCCGAGGCTTCGCAAATGATGACTCGGTTTCTCATGGCAGGGCGTTTTCAAGCGATTCAACGTAGGGGATGAGGAGGTGGTCCTCGATGAGGGAGTGCCGGTTGAGATCATCGCTCAACTCCATGATGTCCAAAGAGATCTCGATGCGCTCTTTCGGGAGGATATCGCCTGGAAGGTATTTCAGCAGGATGTTCATCATGTCGTCGAGGACGTCCTGGATGTTGGTGTGGTTGTGCCGGAACTCTTCGATCTGATAGGTGTCGGGTCGTTGCCCGTTGTTCAACGCCTCGATGTAAGGGAACACCACCTCTTCCTCATAGTACTGGATGTGCCGCATCACCTCCTGCTTGTATTCGTCATAGAAGTGACGAAGCATGGGACCGTATTTGGGACCGCAAGCCTCAATGATGCGTTGCAGATGCTCCTCGACATGAGGGAAGCGTTCCTCGAGGTAATATTGGTGCGAGGCTTTCAGATAGGGAAGGAGCCCGCTCAAGTCGGTGTGGCGAAGCACGCTTTGGTCAGGCTTGAAATGCCGGTCGGTATGGATTTCGCAGATGGTAAGGAAGAGCTCGGCGCTGACATCGTTCATTTGGCATACCTCCGCCACACTGCGGTCGCCGAAGCCCAAAGCGATGCCAAAACGGGGCAACAACTGTAGCAACCTCCGGTCGCCGGCAATCAGCTCAGCCAACTTGGCGTCTTTCGAGAAAAGGGTTTTCTTTGTAGCCATGACAGATGATTTTGATGAGGCAAAGATAAAAAAAGTATTTCTTCTTGACAATCTAGAATTATTTTCAGTACCTTTGTAAATGAAATAAATTCATTTTAATGCAGAAATTTTTTACCAATAAAAAACTTGATTTTGTGGAGGATTTGGTGCTTTACACCGACTCGCACATCTTCCTTACCGGGAAGGCGGGCACTGGAAAAACCACCTTTCTGAAAAACCTGCGAAACAAGACCTACAAACGTATGGTGGTTGTCGCTCCAACTGGAGTGGCAGCGATCAATGCCGGAGGACAGACCATCCACTCGTTCTTCCAGCTGCCTTTCGGTCCTCAGATTCCTGACGATGCTCCAAAGAGCCTGGTGTCCGAAGTGAAGGCCGATGCTTCCGCCAAAGCCTTGGCTTCCCA
This sequence comes from Bacteroidales bacterium, assembly GCA_017965765.1. GTDB lineage: Bacteria > Bacteroidota > Bacteroidia > Bacteroidales > F082 > Limimorpha. The sequence goes on along the minus strand of JAGCPJ010000015.1, from coordinate 35,621 downwards.
ATACCAAAAGCTGAACAAAAACAAGCTGAACATCATGCGAAGCCTCAACCTGCTGGTCATCGACGAGATCAGTATGGTCCGTGCCGACGTCCTCGACGCCATCGATGCCGTGCTGCGCCGCGTACGACGTTCCGCCAAACCTTTCGGTGGTGTGCAATTGCTCATGATCGGTGACGTCCATCAGCTGGCTCCTGTGGCTAAGGCAGAGGAGTGGGAGATCCTGGCTCCTTATTACCAAACGGTGTATTTCTTCGGTAGCCATGTGCTGCAACGTACGCCTTATCTCTGCGTGGAGCTCGACCATATCTACCGGCAGCACGACGAGGATTTCATCACGCTACTTAACAAGGTGCGTGACAATCGCATGGACTCGGAATGCCTTCGCCTGCTTAACAGCCGGTACCTGCCTCATTTTACCCCGGACGATAACGAGGGGTACATCACCTTGACGACCCATAACTACCAGGCGGACGAGATCAACGAGTCGAAATTGGCAGCACTGCCTTCCAAGTCGGTCTTCTTCGAGGCAAAGGTGGACGGCTCCTTCCCGGAAAACACTTATCCCACCAAAGAATCCCTTGAACTGAAAGTGGGAGCACAGGTGATGTTCGTGAAAAACGACCCGGACAAGGTTTTCTTCAACGGCAAGATTGGTCGTGTCATCGCCATCAACGAACGGGAAGGAACCGTGGAAGTGCTGAGCGACGATGAGCGCATCACCGTGTCAAGCCTCAAGTGGCAGAACATGGAATATACCATCAACGCAGAGAACCAAAATATCGAAGAGAAAGAGATCGGAAGCTTCTCCCAAATACCCCTGCGCCTGGCTTGGGCAGTCACCATCCACAAGAGCCAGGGACTGACCTTCGACAAACTCATCGTTGACGCCGGACAGGCCTTTGCCCATGGTCAGGTATATGTCGCCTTGAGTCGCTGCACCTCACTCGAAGGACTGGTACTGAAGACGCGTATCCCCTCAAGCGCCCTCGTCAACGACCTCTCGGTAAACGACTTCGTAGAACACATCCCGGAGAAGGAACCTACCCAGGAGAAAGTGGATCAGTTGCGACATCAATACGAACTTGAAACCATGCTCGAACTCATCGACTTCTACGACCTCTATAAGGACTTCGGCAAGGTGATGAAGATCCTCTACGACAACGGCACCCTGTTTGAAGCCGACATGATCCATGATCTCTCGCAACGTCGCAACAAGCTGCTCGAGAACCTATGTGGGGTGGGAGCGAAGTTCGAGGGTCAGGTGCGACGTCTTCACAGTGAAGCACCAAGCTGCGAAAAGAACCCCGCCCTCCAGGAACGCCTTACGAAAGGGGCTGCCTATTTCAAGGAACAACTGGAGACCATCACTAACGGCATCTTTGAGCTGAATTTCAAGACGGGCAACAAAGCCGTCAACAAACAATTCGATGACGCTTGGCAACACTTTCTTGAAGACCTACGCGTGAAACAACGCTGCCTTGAGGTGTGTAGCCACGGTTTTTCGATCATGGATTACCAGCGGGCAAAAGCCTTGGCGGTGCTGAATGAGGAAGAAGCCGCTGAACCTGTTAAACCGAAAAAACGTCCGAAGAAGTCTGAAAAGAAACCGAAAGAACCGAAAGAACCTAAACTCAGCACATACGAGATTACCAAATCTATGATTGAGGATGGATTGACGCCCAAAGAGATCGCCAAGGAGCGGGGGTTGCAGCTATCCACAGTCTATGGCCATATTTCACGCTTCATCGAGATGGATGAGTATGACGCCAGCCAGTTCCTCAGCGAGGAACACTACGACACCATAAGGGATTACTTTGATGAGACAAACGATCCCTCCTTGGGTGCTGCCAAGGATGTGCTTGGGGACGACTATGACTTCGGTGAAATCAGAATGGTCCTTTCGGAATTGAAACGCGATGGAGCTTTTGCAGGCGATACAGATTAGTTGTTCTGTTGTTTTTAAATAAAAGCCTTATATTTGCAGCAACAAAACAATCAAAATCAATGAAAAGAGGATTTGGAAGCGACAACCATTCGGGTATCTGTCCGGAGGTTTTGGAAGCCATCGTGCGTGTCAACAAGGATCATGCGTTGGCCTATGGTGATGATGAGTATTGCGCTGCTACGGAACAACGTTTCCGTGAACAGTTCGGTGAACAGGCGAGGGTGTTCTTCGCCTTCAACGGCACAGGATGCAACACGCTGTGCATCGATGCCATGGTGCATTCTCATGAGGCCGTGGTCTGCGCAGAGACAGCCCATATCAATGTGGATGAGTGCGGTGCACCACAACGTGTGGTGGGATGCCGCCTGCTGACCGTCGATACGCCCGACGGCAAGCTGACGCCCGAATTGGTGAAGACCCGCCTTCATGGCTTCGGCTTCGAGCACCATAGCCAACCCAAACTGATTTCCATCACCCAGCCAACGGAGTTGGGAACGCTCTATACCCTTGACGAAATCAAGGCCTTGGTGGCCTTGGCCCGTGAATACAACATGTACGTCCATATCGACGGCGCTAGGCTGGGCAATGCCGCAGTAGCTCTTGGCTGTACCTTCAAGGAGATGACCACCGACCTTGGTGTCGATGCCGTGTCGTTTGGCGGCACCAAGAATGGACTGATGATGGGGGAGGCCGTCGTCTTACTTAATCCTGAGGTATGCCCCGACTTCAAATACCGTCGCAAACAAGCCATGCAACTCTGCTCTAAGATGCGTTTCATCGCCGCTCAGTTCGACGCTTATTTCGAAAACGACCTCTGGCGTCGCAATGCAACGCATTCCAACAAGATGGCACAGCTTCTTTATCATTCAGTGAAAGACATCCCAGGCGTGGAGATTGTTTATCCCGTCCAAGCCAACGGCGTGTTCGCCCGTCTGCCTCGTCAGGTGTGGAAGGACTTGCAGGAGTATTGTTTCTTCTATGATTGGGATGAGGACGACAACGTGGTCCGCTGGATGTGTGCCTACGATACCACTGAGGAGGATATTGAGCGGTTTGCCAAGAAGTTGAGGGAGTTGATGTGACTATCTCCTTCGCTTTAAATACAGGGTAACCAGCGCTATTTCGCCCTTTTCGTTGATGTTATTCCCTTTCAACTCCATTTTGTCACGCGAGGCATCGAGACGTGCATAACGTGTTGTCCGGTTATTGTTTTTGGCATCTTCGATGATATAGTTTAGCACCTCTGTCCTATAATCATTGAGCCAATTGTCCAATAAGACTTGTTTTTACGGTGTGAGTGCTATGTCGCTGACATCGATTTTTACGTCGATGGATTCTAAATCGACGCATTGTGTCAACGAATCACCTTCCAGTTTCCACGTTCCGTTTTCCTTGAATTCGTATTTGATTTTCCCGTGATAGAAGGGGAGGTTGACCGATGAAGAACCGATGTTACGCATGGAATAGACGTGGTCTTTGCTGAATTCGTATTCCGAGTTGTATTCGTCTGAAGAGGAAAGGGACCATGTTCCGATCAAAGACTTCTCTTTCAAGGCGATGCCGTTTTGGTAAATGTTGTTCACGTAGTCTTCCAGTTCCTCGTCGGTGATGCTCATGAGGAATTTGTTCTCGTTGTTCTTGTTGGTCCATTCGGCGATGATTCTAACCAGTTCCGTCATCCTCCAGGCTGAATAGGAGATATATTGCTGCACTTGTTTGTCATCCAGTTTTTCTTTCAGGAATTCCCGTATCAAAATGTTGTATTGTTTCAAATATTGTTCTACGGTCTGGTTATCGTCGTCCTGGACCTGCAGCTTCTCGTACTCATTCAGCGGGATGGGTTCTCGCCAGATATCCGATTTGTTCATGGACTCTTGAAACAGCTGACGGTCGAAGTAGAACGACTGTACATTGTCGATAAACTTCATGCTTCCTAGGTTTTGCCAAGTGTCCGGGCTGCTGTGGAAGATCTTCTCCTTTGACATGTCGAAACGGAAGTCATGGTCTCTTAGCAAGAGGTATTCGACTGTATTATAGACCGTGATGTCAGGCACAGAATCCAGTTGGTCGAGGTGTTCCATTACATATTGAGTCTCGTCGTATCCCGACTCCATTTCTTGCTTCATCTTTTTGAGTTGGTCGATGGTTTCGTCGATGTCGTGGATCACCATCATGGCGGTTAGGCGTTGCGCTTCTTCCTTTTTGCGATTCTCCATTCTATTGCTCACGGCGAATGTCAGGCCCACGCCGATGGCTGTTCCCAGGACGCTGATCAGGAACTGAATGCCCCAATGGTTTCGTGATCCTTTTTTCTTTGCGTTGCTCATTTGGTATTCAAGTATTAGGAATATCGGATTGCAAAGTTAAGAATGTTTCTTTTCTCATGGCTGATGTGCGCCAAAATGGTTTCCCGCAAGTATTTTCAGATTTTTTCGATGGAACTGTTGCGAAATTAAAAAAAATCGTTGTTTATTTACAAATAGTTGGTCGCAGAAACGGAGTGAAAAATGTATTGATTATCAAGACGTAAAGGGGTGGCTTTTAAGGATGCACCCTCCGCGATAAAACAGGTAAAACCCCAACGTTAGAATGTTGAACTTGATGTTTCTATAACGTGTTTGTATCCAGTTAAGTCGATTCCATTCTTGGCTGCGAGAGCCATCAACTCATCGTCGATGGTTTCGTCAACAATGCAGAATTTATAGTATCAGGTTGTGCCAATGAGTTCAATTAGTTGTTCAAACGAGATTTTTGCTACGTTGTTTATATTATAAGGTGTTGTCTGCTCCATTATTTTATAATTTAATTTTTTGATATAAATATAATGAATAATATAATAATATAATAATAATAAATACAAATATAATTACTATGATTAACATCTAAAGAAACATTTCAAAAAACTGTTGAAAATATGGATGAAGATTTGTATTTTTGATGGCTAATAAAGCCTTGAGATACAAGTAAAAAGAATTTGGCATAAGGAACAAAATGAAATAATTCATGCCCCAAACAAAACAGATCATATTTCTAAAAGACAAGTCTGGAGCATTCAAACTACGGAGTGATGTCAAGTCTTTTGGGTTCGATGAACAGAAAAGACAATATTATGTGTATTTTGAGAAAGGGGATAGAGTATTTCATTACAACCCTTCTAAGGTTGATGTTGCGGTTTTCACTCGTCAATTGGAGCCTCCGTTTCGGATAAGGAGACAGTCGGACGGGGAAGTCTTTTTCCATGTTCTTGGAGTAAGGGTCTTCGAGGGTAATATCCATAGGGCTTATCGTGTTATCTATGAAAACGGCACCGCAGGCAGCTACCCTGCGGAATATCTTTCCATTGAAGAACATATTGACGACCACCGTTCCATTAATGTTTGGGAGTATTTGAATGAGGTTGCCAAGTACAACGTCATTCCCGTCGATGACGACAATACCGTTAGCTTGGCTGACAAATATGCAAGAATGGAATTCGTGGCCAAGAATTCCCTACTTGAGACCTACCTCAATGTTGACACGTATGCTTCGTCTTCCGGAGGGAAGAGTGCACCAGTTTTCCCGTTTGGATGCAATCGAAGCCAGTATAAGGCGGTTCGAAATGCCCTTGAGAACAGATTGAGTGTCATACAAGGGCCTCCTGGCACTGGGAAAACCCAAACCATTCTCAATATCATGGCCAACTTGTTGCTTCAGGGTAAGACGATGCAGATTGTCTCCAACAACAATGCGGCAGTCGAGAATATCCAGGAAAAACTTGTATCCGAAGGACTTGATTTCCTTTGTGCTCAGTTGGGAAGGGTGAGTAAAAAGAAGTCGTTTGTTGAGGGACAGTCAGGCGAGTACCCAGACATGTCATCATGGAAATTGGAAGATGCCGGAAACCAACGAAAAGAGGCCATAACCCTTTCCTTGGATCTACAGGAATGCTATGAGAATCAGGAAAAGCTTGCCCTCTATTCGGAGAAGATGGAAGAATACAAACGCCAGATGGAGTTGTTTCCAAGGAAAGTTGGGATCAAAGGTCGGTGGTCATCGAGATGGCTAGAGAGATACCTGTTTCTTTGCCGTCGGGAGGTGGAAAGGAAACGTCGGCTTTCATGGTTGACGCGGCTCAAATTACGTTTTCACCGCTTTCCCGTGTCTGATGATTTCCTTGATGCAATGAATTTCTTGCTTCTTGAGAAAAAAACAATGGAATTGGAGCAACGTTGCCGTATCTTAAAAAAGACAGAAATAGATGTGGAAGCCAAAAACACACGTCTGGCAGTTCTGTCGATGCAAATCCTAAAGGACTACTTGTATCATAGATACTGTAAGTTCAAGGACCGTAAGGTGTTTGCAGAGGATGAGATTTATCTGAAAACGAAAGTGTTTTTGAAAGAATATCCAGTGGTGTTGAGTACAACGTTTTCTGCCACTTCCAACATCAATTCCGCCTATAAGTTTGACTATCTGATCATGGATGAAGCCTCACAGGTAGACATAGCTGCAGGAGCGTTGGCTCTTAGTTGTGCGAATAATGCCGTCATTGTGGGCGATTTGAAACAGCTTCCCAATGTCGTGGACGTTCAGACGGAAGAGATTGTCAGTGCTATCTTTGCCAAATATGGCATCCATGAAGCATATCGTTTTTCAACCCATAGTTTTTTGTCTTCCATCTGCGCCCTCTATCCAAAGATTCCGCAAACGTTGTTGAAGGAGCATTATCGGTGTCATCCGCTCATTATTGGTTTCTGTAGCAAACAGTTCTATGGGGGAGAACTTATCCCAATGAAAACGAATGAAGACTTCGGCTATGCACCCATTCGTGTCGTCAGGACGGTGAAAGGTAATCATGCACGCGGTACAATCAATTATCGGCAGGTGGAAACTGTCGTCCAGGAAGTCGTCCCTCAGCTGGAGAAGCATTTCACCGATATAGGAATCATCGCTCCCTACAACAATCAGGTGAATGCCTTGGCTTCAGCTTTGCATAAACATGGGCGTAATTATGTGACAGCTACCGTGCATAAGTTTCAAGGCAGAGAGAATGATGCGATTGTCCTTTCCACTGTTGACAACCAAGTGAGGGCATTCACCGACGATCCACACCTGCTGAACGTTGCGGTTTCTCGTGCCAAAAAGCAATTCACACTTGTTATCTCCGCTGAAGAACAGCCAGAGTCTAACATTCAAAACCTTATTGACTATATTGAGTACTACCAAGGTCATAGCGAACAGAGTGGGATTTCGTCCATTTTCGATTTGCTCTATCGGGACTATACAGAGGAATTGATAGCCTTCTACAAAACCCACAGAAGGGTTTCTGAATATGATTCTGAGAACTTGGCTTATTGGACCATTCGTGATGCAATACTTGAAACGGCGAATGACCATCTAAATGTCTTGATGCATTACCCGTTACGCTATCTTGTCTCCAGCGAATCGAGCCTGACAGCAGAGCAGCGGGTTTATGCTTGCCGTCCATGGACCCATGTGGATTTCTTGGTTTATGACACTGTGTCTCACAAGGCGAAATTGGCCATTGAGGTGGATGGAACTCAATACCACAAAACAACTTCCGATCAAGGGCGGCGTGATATGATCAAGGATGCTGTTCTTGCTGCCATTGGTCTTCCGTTGCTTCGCTTGAGTACGGCGGGGTCTCAGGAGAAGAAGAGGATCCTCCAGACTTTGACTGGGGATAACCAATAAAGCTTTTTGGACAGATTTTGTTAAGTATTGCGAAGACCATGACGGTGTGTTTGTAAAGATTGCCCCGACAACATCCTTGATTGTTTATTCGCAAGAAAAGCCACCATTGAACAAGAATATGGCAGATCGTTGGTTCGGGAACGATTACCTGACAAGAAGTCAAGCCGCATCAAAGATGAAAGGAGCTTCCGAACTTTCGAGATGGATGATGAGTCAGAGGTGTTCGCTTTTATGAATGAGGCGGGAAAAAGGATGTATACGTTGTTTAGGAAATGTGTCATAGGAATGCCATAACCAGAGTCATTTGATGCTTCCTTAATACACCCACTCAAACACCCTCTCTAACCTTGGCATGATAGGGGAGAAGTGGGCGCCTTCAACGAGTTCGAAAATCAAAAAAGGAAGTTTATCTTCTGATTATTTAGGAATTTGATTTTTATAATAAATTCTTCAATACCGCTTGATAAAATAGAAATAAGTTGTATATTTGCAATATATAGTCGAGATACGAATAGGCCTAATTGATTTTTTGTTTATTGCCTATTTAATCAATAAGTATCAGACTGTCATGAATCAGGAATTAAAGAATCAAACACTACCCGAATTCGTTGAAACTAATCTTCAGAACACCAGAAAACACTTCAGAATACCAACCGATCCGAGCAAGGAAGTTAGGAGCGCGAGAAGGGATATTATCAGGGAAGCTTACAGGTTACTGCTATCAAAACTTAACGGGAGGAACTTCATTAGAAATGACTTCTTGAACGAAAACATTTTTATCATTTGGAAAGAGAGCTTTCAGAAAGCATCGAATAACGCGACAAGGCATTGGCAGAACACATACGCCGTGCTTAAACTACCCGAGATCATCAAACACTCCAAACCCTTTGACGAAAACTATCGATGTGTGGATGTCAAAGAAGGTAGCCAGAAAAAGAATCGCTATGTTGAATTGATAAAACTACGATACACGTTCAATAATAAGAAGTTGAACTTTATGAACTTCACCATAGAATTGGTCATCGGAAAGAAGATGAACGGGACGCATGTCCAATATAGCTTGGAGTATATAAAAAAAGCGTGTAGTTAACCCGTCAAGCAGATCTACACGTTTTTATTATGAGAAACGCAGTTAATCCTTGCAAAAGCCGATCTGCGTTTCACGATGCAAAAATACATATTTATTATTATTTCGCAACATTTTTTTGTTGCATCCTTTAAAACACCCACTCAAACGCCCCAAACACATCCGGTGGGGAAATGGCTTAGGGTATAAGTTTTGGCGAGTTTTCTTCCATTTTGTCAAGAGTGGCATCAATCTTTTCGTCGGTCTCGATTTGATGTTTCTCACACGTCATTCGTACAGATCCTCAATCTCACTAATGTTGCCGAAATGAATCTCCTCGATGACGCGGAGGGGAATCTGGGGGAGGTCAAAGGTCTTCGCTGGGTCGTCGTCCTCCTGGACGGTTCTCTTGCCGTTGACGAAATCAAACGACTGAGAATAGGAACCTCCACCGTCAGGCCAGTTCATAAACTGATCGAACGCGATGAGCCGGAAATGGCCGCTGTCGTCATAATGGAACGTGTAGTCCTTGGATGATTCCGTGAAAGCATAAACCATCAAGTTTCCGTCCTTGATATAGGCTGTGATTTCGGTCCATTCATCAAAGCTCTTGCCTTGGTACTGCAAATTATAGACGCCATCATGGTCCTTGAAATAGACGTCAAATCTGGCGTTGTTCACGTTGACGACCAAATCGTCAATGCCGTCGCCGTTGAGGTCGCCTGTCGAAGACAGGACTTCTTCTGGCACTGGTTCGTTGGCTTGAGTTTGTATTTGAGTTTGATCTTGGTTTTGAGTTTGATTCTTGTTGCTGTCGCATGAGCAAAACCCAAGTGCCATGACCGCGATGATGATAAATAGCTTTTTCATAATGATCATGGGTTTTAATCGGGAATCGTGTCGTTGGGTAATTCTGTAGGAGGACCGTAAACCTTGGGCGGACCATACAATCCCTCAAACCCATTGCATGATTGGAAGGCTATTCCTAATAGCACGGCAACTCCAGAAAGCAGCCAGAACCAAGTTTTTCTGATCAGTTTTTTCATGACACAACAGGTTGATGTGCAAATATAGTAATGTCTTTTGTGAAGAACGATGATCAATGGGCATCCTGCACTAAACGTACCGAGAATCCGTTGAAGATGAAGTCGATGGCCTGAGGATATACACCTGAATCGAAAAGGGATATGCAGTAAGCACGGTCATCGTAGTTGTGCGAGGATGACCAATAATGACCACTAGTTCCTTTGTTGAAGATCTCCGTGCCCAAACGGTAGCCGGCGGCCGGCAAGAAGACTGCGCCATGTCCCTCAATGCTAGCCCATTGTTCCAAGGTGAGGGTGTTGCAATCGAAGTAAACATTCGACGTGTTGGGGTAGTTCAAGCTAAAGTACCCGCCATTCCAGTCGTCAGGCAGCAGGATAACACCATTCATCCCGTTCAGTTGGGCTTTGACGAATCGGATACCCGAAGCAGTGGTGCGTGTGTTAAAGATGTAATTCCACTCTTGCGAGGTCAACGTGCGCCATAGGTTTTCGATGTTGCCGCCATTTTCGATGGCATTGTAGCCCCAGTCGGCTTGGCCAGTCTCGTCATAGAGGTTGAGCATCGCGTTGCCGTAGGCGTAATAGTATTCGCAGGTGGTGCTGGTGCTCCAAGGTTGATAGCAGCCGGCACCATGATCATAGCCGCTGGTGCTCCAACCGAAAAGACTGACGATGTTTTGGTTGTAATAATTCGTTCCCACATCCTGTCCCATGTTTTCCACCGTGCTGTATTGATGCTCCATAAATGACCAAATGCCCGTGGTGATATTGTATTTCAGGTTACCTTGGGAGAAATACACTTTCCCACCCTCTTCGTTAATGGTGAACAGGCCGTCAATAACCCCTTCGGGAGCTTCTGTCGCAAAATACAGTGTTACCGTATCGCTGGCGTATTGCGCCTGTTCCACCACGGCACTGTGGTAGGTCGTCCCGCCAGTTGACAAAAAAGCTTCGTAGCGCATAAGGTCGCCTGGCATGAACGCTCCGGGAGCGTCGCCGCGAGTGAAGGTGTTTGCTGCTGCGCACTCCACATCCACGGCATCCACAGCACCATGACCCGTGCATACCAACCTGGCCACGGAACGGCCATGAGGTGTTGCCACACTCAAAAATGCCAGTCCAGGAGTTGAGAGATGTACTGTTGCATTATGGGAGCCAGGATCTAGGTAGAAGTCGCGCGATGCCACCACCGTGCCATCGGTACGGAATACCTGTAGCGTCACCGGGGAAGTCTCGGTGAGCTCGAAAGGTACGCTCGTCATTGTCGCGAAGGGGTTAGGATAAGCTGTTCCCATGCTGAGACCGTTCCAGTCTTCAACGCCGACGTTGGGCTGGGAGAGCGTCAGCACGGTGTCAGGATAGGCTAGGCTTGTGCTCCAGCCTTGCGTGAGGTCAGTGACAAGTACCGAGGTGAACGGACTATAACCTCCCGTTTCTTTAGCGGCTGTGAATGTCATGGTCACAGTTTCCTGAGCTTGTGCCGATAACGCTAATACCAGCATCAGTATCATGAAATGTAATGTCTTTCTCATGTTGTTCGTTTTAATAAAGGTTTTCTTCTTAGCAGCAAAAGTAAAAAGAAAAAAGGGATTATTCCAAACGATGAAATAAGTCATGGAAATGACTCACTTGATTAAAGTGATCCCTGCCAATTCTCTTCCAACCGAACGTATCCCTTCTTGAATTCGTAACACTTGCTTCTCAGAGATATATTGCCCGCGTTTGTATTGGCGCATCAGCGAGGTGTTAAAGTGGATGTGTTCTGCGAGTTTGCTGACATTCAAATATGGATGAGCATCGTAAAAAGCAGAAATATCGTACTGATAGACAAACACTATGTTCCTCAACTCTTCTGGAATTGGCTTCCCACTACTAACGTATGAGTCAATCATTTCTTGATAGCCGATTAAGAAATCCTCTTTCGCTTCAGCCACGGTGTCACCATCTCCTACAATGAAGTTCTTCAGTTTGGGAGCATAGATGCCGTAGGAACCATCTTCACCCTTTTCTATTATGGCAATTACTTTTTTCATAGTAGCTTGATTAGATTATAATAAATACCGTTTTTTAATTCCTTTGACCAATGTCGCTCAATTAAGATTTCATAATCCTTTTGCGGATGGTAATAAATATCGTGTCTTTTCCCGTGCTGTTTTAACAGCCATCCTTTGGAAATAGCCAGCTTTTTAAACTCACTCCATTTCATGGCAAATATATAACATTTTTGTGATATAAACTCTTTTTTTATTAAATTAATTCTTCCAAATTAATTCCGCCTTGAAATCGGACTTGATTGCATCCGAAAGGAAAGAACAACCGAACCTGGCATAGAGTGCCAGCGCGTTGAACAACTTCACTCTTCCCAAGAGATAGCCTCGCGAGCCCTGGCCAAAGAGACTGGGAATGGAAAATGCCCCCAACACATCGTTCTCATAGACGCTGATGCGGCTGTTGTAGTCGTCGCTGTCGAACAAAGCATATCGAAAAGTAAGGGAATAGGGTTTGCCTTCGGGTTTGTAGGATATATCCTGACAGATGAAGTAACCGTAGCTGTTCATGCCATCATCGTCGTAAAAATGGGAATAGGAGGCTTTGTTGCTGAAGACCCAGTTGCCAAAGAGGGTGTAGTTGAATTGGAACTGCGCCGAGCGCTTCGTGTAAAAGATGGGGTAGTAGCTGTAGCTGTGGTCGTCACCGCTGTTTTTCATCTTGCGCTTTGACTTGAAACGGAGTTGCATCGAGGCATTGCTGGAGACTTGATGGAAGACTGTCAGGCTGTATTCTTGTCCCCAAGAGGGGCTATAGGCTTGGCTGGTAAGCCATTTGAACCGGAAGAAGTCGCAATGGGCGAGGAGGTTCCATCGGGGTGCCGGAGCGCATTGCATGCCGAGATAATAGCCTTCTTCTGCCTGTCCGCGGCTGCTTTCTTTCACCGCTCCGAAAAGGAGGTTCTGGTATCGTGTGCCGTAATTGCGGTACATCATCGTGAAGTCGATGTAACCTGCCGGCTTGAAAGTCGCCCCTGCCAACCCGGCGAATGCCTCGTTGCCGCTCATGGAGAGCTCACCAAAGAAAACAGCCTTCGTCAGTTGCCAACGGAAATCCAGACCCATGACGGTTAGCCTGTCCCCTTGAAAATAGTATTGGTTGTAATGCGATGGCTTGAGTCGCAATGCCTTGTCAAGCCGCAGGTGGTAGGCCGTGTAACCGATCTCCAGTTGGGGTCCGGCATAGGCGAGTCGTCCTCCAAAGGTCTGTTGCAGGAGGGTGTTTCGTTTGCTGAGTTCGCTGAGGGTGCGGTGGTTGCCGGACTCTTGCAAGGCACTGACAAGTTCTGGCTCGTCCAAGGTGTCGTTTAGGGTGTCGCAGGGGGTCATGGTGGCATCGATCCATCGTCGTGAATAGAAGAGGGAGGCTTGGAAGTCGCGGTAGGCTAGGGTGGTGGCCGAGCCACGGAAGAACTTGCCTTCGCCGGCGGAGGCCTTCGGCCTCACGCCGGCGCCTCGTCTCATCACACTACTACCACCTGAAGCCTTGCCGAAACTCATCCCTGACCACAACGTCAAGCCTTGCCCGAAACTGAGCTGATAGTCGCCCAAAGCCAACGCCTTGACCTTTAGTCCTCCTCTCTTTCCTGTCAAACCAACATCCGAAAGGAACAGATAAGCTCCGTAAAAGTCAAAGCCTGGCTTCCTGTAGCTGGCGGCGAGTTCCTTTATGGTATCGCTGAGATGGCTGTAGAAAAAAGGTTCCCCAGCGTCCTTCTCCATGGCTATGCCCATCCGGAACTTTGTCCCGTAACTGTAACCATACTTCAGCTGCACCTTGTCGGGACTTCCCAGATAGCTGGTGTCGGCATGGGATTTCCTCGCATAATTGAGTGTCATCTGGTGCCTGGCTCGTGCGATGGCTTTGTGTATGGTGAGGCTCTCTTGTTCACGGACCCATTCGCTCTTGCCCAGACAGACGATAGGAGTGATGACGGCTACCGTGGGTTCGTCAAGTTCTTCAATCATCCTCAGTTCTTTGATGAGCAGTAGATCACCGTACATCTTGCGGTATCGTTGCAATGCCTCCACTTGGAAAGGACTGAGCAACCCCAACTCCTCAAGGCGGGCCACTTCGTCGCTGTTGATGTTGACGGGGTGCGCGCGATAATACTCGTACACGGCCAGCAACTCCTCGAGCTGTTCTGGAGCATCCTCGAGCGCTGTCGTCTCCAGATTTTCCGCCTCGTCCAATAACCTTTCGTACAACCAATCAATCGCAGCCGAGGCTTTCAAGGTATCAGTCGCTCTCAACGTGTCAGTCGTCTGAATCCATCCCTCAATCCCTAACAATAAAACGATACATATTGTTTTCATGGCTTTCCGTTTTCCGTTCTCCGTTTTCCGTTCCAACCGATGCCTAGCTGCACCGCAGCTCCCGTCACCTGATGCATCTGCGCGGCAATGTCGAGATGAAGCCTTCCAATCGCATAGCCCACGCCGAAACTGAGGAGGTCGGGGTTGTGTTGTGCACCGGCGCGGATGCTGAATCTCTTGAAGATACAGTATTCAATGCCTCCTTGCAGATGAAATCCTGAGCGTCCTGTACTTTTCTCTAGCTCGCATTGTCCGATAAAGTTGTCCGTGAATTGGTAGGCGAGACCCAAACGCATCACGATGGGGAGACGATCTTCATGAAGGGTGCCGAGTTTCGGCCCCCAGGGGTTAGAGAGGATGGCCCCCAGACGGAGTTTGTCGGTGATCTGCGACTGGAGGCCGAGCGCGTAGCAAAAGGCATGCCTATTAGGGTAGTCGTCGGACCAATGCAACAATAGCCAGTCAAGCTGCAACCCAAGCTGCAGGTACGGCCCGAAATCGCGTGCGTAGGCAATGCCGAACTTGTTTTCACTGTATAGACTGCCCCCGAATTGATGGACGCTTAGCCCCAGACAACCGACATGGGGGATGGCTTTCGCCAAGCCAGCGCTCTTGAAGGCAGTCTCTTTCAGCATCCATAGGTTTTCGTAATAGAGTCCCAAGTGCCAACCTTCCAGATATGCCAGTCCCGCTGGGTTGTTCTGTAAAGACCAGAGGCTGCGTTCGCATACCGATGTGCCGCCCATCGCAGCTGCGCGACCACCTACCGTCCTGTTGAAGTCAAAACCAAAACACCTATTAATTAATAGGATAATCATTGATATAAATATAAATCGTTTCATAGTTTTATAATGTGCTACAAAAATAAATAAATTAATATAAATAATATGCAAATACTATGGTATTTTTTTTAAAATAGTGTTTTTGTGAACTTATTTCGGAAAAATATTTATCTTTGCTTTTTTATTTGGAACTATGATCAATATCATACTGGCTATTGTTGGGGTTCTTCTGGCCTTAGTGGGGCTGGTGGGAGCCATCGTCCCGGGAATTGCGGGACCTCCGTTCAGCTTCCTCGGGTTGCTGGCGGTGTCCTTTATGTCGAGAGTAAACCACACCACGGAGTTTTTGGTGATCATGGGCTTGCTCGGTGCCATCATCTTCGTCCTGGATTACATCGTCCCCGTGTGGGGTACCAAGAAGATGGGAGGCACCAAGGCTGGCGTGCGTGGCAGCACCATCGGACTTATCCTTGGCCTGCTGTTCACCATCGTCTTTCCCATCGGCTTCATCGCTGTGCTACTGGGTCCCTTCATTGGTGCCTATATCGGGGAGAAGTACGCGGGTACGCCTGACAACAACGCTTGGCGTTCGGCCTTTGGCTCCTTCCTGGGTTTCTTGGCTGGGACCTTTATCAAAACCATCTACGCCTTTGTTTGCATCTTCTTCATCATTAAAGATTTTATTGGATTGATATGATTGATTTCAAAGATAAAGCCACCCATATCAGAACATTGATACTGAATGCCTTGGCCGAAGCGGGCTCTGGCCACACCGGTGGATCGCTCGACTTGGTGGACATTTTTACGGTCTTGTATTTTGATCATCTTAGGCATCGCCCTGGGCAGCCCGATTGGCCTGAACGCGACAAGGTGATCCTTTCCATCGGACATACCGCCCCGGTGATTTATGCCACCTTGGCAGCGGCGGGTTATTTCCCGGAAGAGGAGATGATGACGCTGCGCAAGTTGGGAAGTCGCCTTCAGGGACATCCTAGCTACGAGTTCAAGTTGCCGGGACTGGAGACGTGTTCCGGTTCGCTGGGACAGGGGCTAGGCGTGGCCTTGGGCATGGCACTCGCTGCCAAGATGGACGGGATGCCCAACCGTGTGTTCTGCATCATGGGTGACGGCGAACAACAGGAAGGCGGCGTTTGGGAGTCGGCGATGGCCGCAGCTCACCATAAGGCGGACAACCTCTGCGCCATCATCGACCGTAACCGACTTCAGATTGATGGCGGTACGGAACAGGTGATGGGCATCGACCCTCTGAAAGACAAATGGATTGCCTTCGGTTGGAATGCCATCGAGATCGATGGTCACGACTACAGCCAGATCAAGATGGCGTTGGAGATGGCGGACAAGATGGAAGGAAAACCTACGGTCATCATCGCGGATACCGTGATGGGAAAAGGCGTCAAAAGCATCGAGAATAACAACGCATGGCACGGCAAAGTCCCCTCGAAGGAACAACTCCCCATCTTTTTGAAGGAACTGGACAACTGATTAACGGAACAACTTCTAACTATGAGATACGTCAATAAAGGCAACAAGGCCACCAAACTGGGATTTGGTGAAGGCGTGCTGGCTGCAGCACAGAAAGATCAACGCGTGGTTGGACTGGGGGCGGATATCACCGCCTCAGTAGGAATGGACCTCTTCAGGGATGCTTTCCCGGAGCGTTTCTTCTCCATGGGCATTGCGGAACAAGATGCCGTCGCTGTGGCTTCTGGCATGGCACTCAGCGGCAAGATACCCGTGTTCAGCACCTACGGTGTGTTCGCGGCACATCGGGCCAATGACCAGATCCGCATCTCCACCTGCTACAACAACGTCCATGTGGTCATCGGCGGCGCCCATGCAGGGGTGTCGGTTGGCCCCGACGGTGCCACCCACCAGGCGCTGGAAGACATCGCTGCGATGCGTGTCCTGCCTAACATGACGGTCATCTCGCCCTGCGACGCCACCCAAGCCAAGATCGCCACAGAGAAAGCGATCCTCGAAGTGGACGGTCCAGTATATATCCGCTTCGGCCGCGAGCCGATGCCCGACTTCACCGCTGAGGACCAGGATTTCCAAATCGGAAAGGCCCAACTGCTGCAGGAAGGCGACGACGTCACGCTGGTGGCAACGGGTCACGAAGTGTGGGAGGCCCTTGAAGCAGCGCACATGCTCGACCACATGGGTATCTCTGCTCGAGTCATCAACATGCACACCATCAAGCCTTTGGATGGCGAGATCTTGAAGAAAGCCGCAGAAGAGACACGCATCATCTTCACGGTGGAAGAACATCAGGCCGCGGGTGGCCTGGGCGGTGCCGTGGCAGAGTTCCTCGCTGACGTGCATCCCATACGTGTCTATCGTATCGGCATGAACGACACCTTCGGCGAATCGGGACAGGCATCGGCACTGATGCATAAGTTCAACCTCGACGCCGCCGGCATTGTCAACCGTGTGCTGGAGGAGACTGGGAAAGACGACCTCAGCGTGTTCATTCCTAAGATGGACAAGCCCTTCTCAACGTATCCCAAATCGTTATATAATTATAAGATATTATATGAGGGCTATGACTATCACGATGAGTCCACCTTCGAGAACTGCTACGACACCCGAGTCTATCGTAAGTATATGAGTTTCGGACAGCGAGGCAAGGACATCCGTGAGACCTTGGCCCGTTCGTTGCACGACCATTTCATCACCTATCATCTGTACAAGCTGCTCGACCACTACGACGAGAAGATGGTCGTCGGTGTCATGGGAGGCCATGGCCGTCGTCGCGACGACCCGCATTACCGTCAGATCGTCTATCTCAGCAAGAAACTCACCGAGATGGGCCGTTTGATGGTCACTGGAGGCGGTCCCGGTGCCATGGAAGCAGCCCACCTGGGAGCTTATATGGCTGGTCGCACCGATGAAGAGGTGGAGGAGGCCTTGGCGATGATCATCCCGTCGCCAACCTTCAGGGATGAGGGCTGGCTTCGTCGGTCGTTCGAGGTGCTGGAACGTTTCCCGTTGACAACCAACTACCGCAGCCTGGCCATCCCGACCTATTTCTATGGTCATGAGCCCACGGCACCGTTCGCTACCGACATCGCCAAGTATTTCGACAACAGCGTGCGTGAAGACGGTATCGTTACCGTAGCCAAGGGCGGCATCATCTATACACCAGGTAGCGCCGGAACCATGCAGGAGATCTTCCAAGATGCCGGCCAGAACCACTATGAGACGGAAGGCTTTGCCAGCCCCATGATCTTCATGGGTAAGGAATACTTCACCAAGACGATGCCAGCCTATACCATGCTCAAATACTTGAGCGACAGCGGCCACTTCAAGCACATGCTGCTGACCCTTACCGACGACAACGATGAAATCATCGAGACCCTGGTCAAGTTTAAGGAAGAAGAAGATAAGAGATAATAGATTATAGTTAAGAGATAAAAGATAAAAGATAAAAGTTATAACCTAGTGGCAACTCTTATCTTTTATCTCTCATCTTTTTTTATCTTTCAAATCTGTCTCCCGTCCCTTCAATGACTGCCTTTTTCCACGAATCCGGATAGCCGGGCTGTTTGGGCTTCAGGGGGTAACCGTAGGGATTGCGTAAGAAATGACCTTCCTCGTCCACTTGTTTGACATTGCTATCCAAATATTTGACTAATAGATAGTTGCTTAAATCACGCCATTTTTCGACCGTGTAATGCCCGGCCCAGTTGGAGAAATCCGTGAGGCGCTCAATGGCTTTTTGTGGAGTTTCACGATAGAGCTCTAGGGCTTTGTTATCGGTGGCGGCAACGACTTGCTGGTAGTTGCTTTCCAGTTCATGTTGCATCTTCTGGATGTCGTCGATGACCCTGTTGTAGTAGAGGTATTTGAAGTGCGCCAATCGGTTGAAGACCCAGAAAGCGGCATTGTCGCTGTAGGTCAGCATGTCACCGTTACCCACACGGAACTCGATGGGCACCTCGGTGATGGAGCAGTAGAAGGGCGTATAGACGGTGGAGTTGGTGTCGTCCACGCCGAACCAGATGATGCCACCGATGGGGTTGGGGAGCCAAGAACGGCTTTGGGCGATGAACGAGAAACCGGTCTGTACCACCTCGATGCTGCGCTCATTGAAATATTTCTTGCCGTCATATTCCCAATAAAGGGGATTGAAGCGGAACGGAGAGCCGAAAGGATCCGCCCCGGGATCCAAGGTCTTGTCCAGCTCGGTGCCTTGGAAATGGTCACGTTGGAAGGCCATCATGTCGCTGAGGCTGATCTTGCGGTTGGGCTTGACATACAGTGGCATGCGGTGGGTGAGGTCCTTGCCGGTGACGTAGTCCCAGTATTCGTCCATGCCGTCACATACCTTGTTGAACATGGTCCACACGCGGAGGTCGCAGATACGCGCGTCGCTAAAATCCACTGGAGCGTAGGCGGCACTGAAGTCGAAGTCCTTGTCCTTGCCGCTAAAGTAGCCCTTCCGACGGGCGAAGTCGATGACGTCGTGCTTGTAGATGACCTCAACTTGGGGATTGTATAGTTTCTTCCAGTCTTTGTCGGTGATGGAGGTCTTTCCGTTGCGCAGAGGGAAGGTGGTGATGCGTGCGGCGTTGGCGTGACCGCTCACATAGCCTTCTGGGATGCGGATGGCGACCCACACGGCACCGCGATCGGCGTTGATGGTGTCGCCGGCCTTGGTCACTGTCGGCGTATAGCCTTTGGGCATGATCTCCATGTACCATACCTCGTTGGCGTCGCTGATGCTGAACGACTCGCCGTCGCTGCCGTAGCCGTATGCCTCCACCAAGTCGGCCATCACCTTGATGGCTTCACGGGCAGAGGTGCTGCGTTCGAGGGCGATGAACATGAGGCTGCCATAATCCACGATGCCCGTGGGATCCATCAACTCTTCTCGACCGCCGAAGGTGGTCTCTCCGAGTGCGACTTGGTGCTCGTTGATGTACCCCACTACCTGGTAGGTGTGTGGCGGTTGCGGCACACTGCCCCGTGGGGCGTTGGTGCCACGGTCATAGCATACCCTCATGCTACCTGCTGGCCAGTCGGCGGCAGGGGTGAAGTACAACTCTCCATAACGGATGTGCGAATCGGCACAATAGCTGATGAAAGTGGAGCCGTCCACAGAGGCGCCTTTGGTAATCAAAAAGTTGGTGCAGGCCTGTGCCATATTGAAGGCAGAGACCAAAACGAGAAGTAAAAGCGATTTGATGGTGTTCATGGATGATTGTTTTATGTTGCGCAAAACTACAAAAAATAGTATCTTTGCGCAAAACTATCCAAGATGAAATCCACCATCCCGTTAGCAGAACGTTTACGCCCGACTTCGTTGGACAACTATATTGGGCAGAAACACATCATCGGTGAGAATGCCGTGCTGCGTCGCGCCATAGAGAGTGGCAGGGTGCCGTCCATGATCTTTTGGGGACCTCCTGGCGTGGGAAAGACCACCTTGGCGTACATCATCTCCAAGCAGGTGAAGCGCCAGTTCTTCCAACTCAGCGCCGTCAGTAGCGGCGTCAAGGAGGTGCGTGAGGTCATCGACCGGGCGCGTATGGCACCAGAAGCGCCGATCTTGTTCATCGACGAAATCCACCGTTTCAGCAAGTCACAACAGGACTCGCTGCTGGGTGCTGTAGAAAAAGGATTGGTGACGCTGATCGGCGCCACTACCGAGAACCCGTCCTTCGAGGTGATCTCGCCCTTGCTCTCGCGTTGCCAGGTGTATGTGCTGAAATCGCTTGAGAAAGAAGACCTTGCAGTGATGCTTGAAAAGGCGGTGAAGGCTCTGGAGTTCGATTACGGAAAGAAGATCGTGGTACAAGAACCGGAAGCTTTGATGCGTATCAGCGGCGGCGATGGCCGTAAGCTCTTGAATGCCATCGAACTGGTGGTCTCTTCCTTGGATGACCTCGATCCTGAGGCGAAGGAATTGGTGGTGACCAACGACTTCACTACGGAAACCATCCAAAGCAATTTGGTGAAATACGACAAACAAGGGGAGATGCACTACGATGTCATCTCGGCCTTCATCAAGTCGATGCGCGGTAGCGACCCAAACGCGGCCTTGTACTATCTTGCCAGGATGATCGAGGCGGGGGAGGACCCGCTTTTCATCGCCCGACGGATGCTGATTTTGGCCTCCGAGGATATCGGCAACGCCAACCCCAATGCCTTGCTGCTGGCCAACACCTGTTTCGATGCAGTGAATAAGATCGGCTGGCCAGAGAGCCGTATCATCCTCTCGCAGACAGTGACCTATCTGGCTTCCTCACCCAAGAGCAACGCTGCCGTGGCGGCCATCGACGCAGCCCAGGCTTTGGTACGGCAGACGGGCGACCTGCCAGTGCCGCTGCATCTACGTAATGCCCCGACGAAACTGATGAAAGATCTGGGCTACCATGAGGGATACAAATATGCCCACGCCTTCGAGGGTAACTTTGTGGATATGGAATACCTTCCCGCTGAAATTTCTGGCACGGTTTTGTATGAGCCTCAGGACAATCCGCGCGAACGTGACCTGAGAAGGTTCCTGCGTGAACGATGGAAGGAGAAATATGGGTATTGAGAAGTAAGAAGACAGAAGACAGAAGAAATACCCCATCGGGGTTATATATCGGTAGATAACGGAAAACGGATAATGGAAAACGGAAAATGGAAGAAAACAACAACATCGAACCACAGCCTAAAACGGAAGAGAAGAGTGTCTCCGTGTGGGGCAAAGTGCTCTCAACGAGCCTTAACTTGCCTTTCGTCAAGGTGAACCGAGAAGAGTTCCTCAACAAGGAACTCTCGAAGTTTTGCACCCCGATGGAGGTGATGACCGCTTTGGAAGAGGGACCTCTCGGCGTGCTGACCAAAAAGGAGATCGACAAACTCGCCAACCAATGCATCAGCTACCATCTGACCATGGTGTGCGGTACCTCGGCGTTGATGGGACTTCCAGGTGGCTGGTGGATGGCAGGCACGATCCCTGCCGACATCACGCAATTCTATGGACATATCC
Organism: Bacteroidales bacterium; assembly: GCA_017965765.1. Classification (GTDB taxonomy): domain Bacteria; phylum Bacteroidota; class Bacteroidia; order Bacteroidales; family F082; genus Limimorpha. The sequence continues at coordinate 13,721 of JAGCPJ010000015.1, read as the reverse complement.
TCTCGCTGATGCAAAAGCTGATCTACCTCTACGGATGGCCTGCCTTGACCAATGTCAACAACCAACTGGACGATGAGTCGCTCAACATCATGACCTTGTTCGTGGGTGTGATGATGGGTAACAAGATGGCCATTGAAGCAATTACCAAGGTGGTAACCCAGATGTCGAAAAATGCGGGCATGAAGATCTCCGAGACGGTAATGGCACACTATGCAGTGAAAATCGCCCAGTGGATCGGCATCAACATGACCAAGGAAGGGTTTGCCAAGGGAATGGGGAAGGTGCTGCCGCTAGTGGGTGCTCCTATCTCAGCCACCATCACGTACTACACCTTCCGGCCGATGGCACGTCGTCTGAAGAAACACCTCGACGAACTATATGACATGGGGATGGAACATAGGAAAGTTGAGAGTTGAGAGTTGAGAGTTGAGAGATATCCCGTAGGGATAAAAACTCAGTAGGATTTTGATTGTCATGGGGTTGCGAGGAGGGAAGTGAAAAAAATCAAAAAAAACCTTGCGCTGAATAAAAAAAGTTGTACCTTTGCAGCGTCGAAAGACAATGGACTAGTAGCTCAATTGGATAGAGTCCCTGACTACGGATCAGGCGGTTGTGGGTTCGACTCCCGCCTAGTTCACAAAGGTTCCGCAAAAAGAACCTTTTTTATTGGCCCATTCGACTAGGGGTCTAGGTCATCAGACCCTCATTCTGAAAACAGCGGTTCGAATCCGCTATGGGCTACGAAAGAGACGCCAAACATGGCGTCTTTTTTTGTTTTCATCCTATTTGATCTCCTGTCCGGTGATATTGTATTTCTTCCCGTTGACAAGGATGTAGAGATGGCCGTCTTCAAGGATCTTCTGGACGGTAACCCCTTGTGGCTCAATGAGCTCGTCGATACCGTAATTGGTCTTCGCAATAGGGTTGGACCAAACGACCTCGGATTCACTGCCATCGGCATAGACGGCACTGATGCCGTACCGGTAGATCCCATTGATGAGCATGTCCCAAGTGGGGTCGAGGTAGGAATAACCAGTAACATCATCGGCAACCAACACGGGTTGTCCTTCATCGTATGAACGATAGATGCGATAATGCATGATTTGAGGAATCTGCTCAAAGGTGCTCCTGATTTCATAGATGCTAATGGTGTCGTCCATGGCGAATGCCATCGCTTCCTTGCCGTCGTAAGTCAACCTGCAGGCGCCGTAACCATGTTCATAATGCGTATCGAATTCCAATAAGGGCCGCTCTAGGAAGACGTTGTTGGTAATGTCATAGTCCAAGACCTTGGACTCCAGTAACAACATCAGGTGTGGATTCCCATCTTTGTCTTTGATATAGCCCGCTCCAAGGATGTAATCCGACAACATGGGACTGCTTAGCAACCTATTGCCTTGACGGTCGTAAAGAATGATGTTGTAATCATGGGCAAGCCAAAAGCCGTCGTAATCCGGGTCGTAGGTTGCTGAGGAGAAATAGGTACCCATCTCTACACTCTCCAGGACGGTTTTATTGTCAATGTCGATGTGATACAGAATCGAGAGGTATCCACTATACAAGCCATTGCAATAGAATTGGGATCCATCGTAGCTCAGCGAAAAGACATCCGAGAGGTTGTCCAAGTTGAAAGCCTCTACTAAAACGCCGTCCATGGTATATTTTTCAAGGTTGACAGGAGGATTGTACATGGGGTCGTAAGCGATGTAGAGATTCTCATCGTCAGAAATGATGCCACTGATGATTCCATGGATTCCAAATTGTTTCAGGAGGACCCACGCATGATCATCGTGATTCCACGAGAGATGCACCTGTGGACTGCTCGGATCGTTTTCCTCAGGCGCATAGCTGGCCGTGATCTCGTTAACGGGGAAATAGGTGAAATGGGCCTCGAGGTCGGTGATGTCATCCATCACGTCAAGGATGATCGCAGGGGCCTTGGAGAAGACTTGCCCGGCTCTTGTCCAACAATAAAAATCAAAACCTTCGGAAGGGATTGCCTTGAGGGTACATTGAGCACCATAATGAAATGACCCCGTTCCTTCAATAGTACCTGCGTCAAGTGGAGATACTGAAGCAGTGACAAGACAAGGCTCGAACTGAGGAACGATGTCCAGAATCGCATAATTGTTGTTGTTGAAGACATGGCCACTGGGATTGATGTTGCCCAAGGAGAAATAGCCATCAGCGTTGCCACCCCAGCCCCAGTTGAAATGAAACAGGTCGTTGCTGTCATAGCCGTCGCAGACGAAGGTGTGACCGGCACTGCCATAACCGGAGTAGATAATGGGTTGACGCTTGTCGAGACATTCCTTTAGCATGGCGGCCCATTCCTCGTCGCTGTAGTCGGCTCTTTTTTCCATCCGAAGATGCCTTGAATAATCAAAATACCGAATCAACGCATCAGGAATACTCGTTGGATTGGCTAGGGAACCCGTGGTTGTATAGCGCATGTCAACAGCTATCCCACAGTGGAGCAACAGGGTCGCCAAAGCCTCCACCTCGGTGTCGCTGGACGCTTCGTCAAGCTGGTCGTGGATATGATCCCAATCGTAGGTGGTGCCTCCGAAATCAGCAGAAAGCGCAAAACCTGAGTTGTTATAGGAATGAGATCCCCATCCGGTGGATGGATAACGCCAGTAATGCATGACCTGACCCATGGCTACCGCCACGCAACCCACCTCGGCATGCCCGCAAGGGGCACTTGCCAAAGCAGGGCAGAGGCTGTTGTACAGACAACCCTGATGCCAATGCTCGGTCAAAAGGGGCTCTATGGCGCCTGTTGTCCTTGCCCTTTTGCTTATGTTATTCGTAATAATTTGATTGTCAATATGATATTGGATCAATTCGGCATAATCCCGAAGGTAGCCCTCCAACGGAATAGGAACGTTGTCTGGGTCAAAACGGCCTTCGTGGGAATAGCCGACGATAGGCGCCACTCGATCGTTGGCTGCCACAATGACAAAACCGCTTTCTGTGTTGAAGACATAAAGAGCGGCGATATTTTGATCCGAGTAATAAGTGATCGCATGTCTCAAGTCCTGAGTCCTCATGAATTGGGCAGCAATAGCTTGAGCTGCTTCTGAGTCAACGGGATGCGCCGTTGAGCCCAAAAACAGGCAGAAAAGAGCCCCAATCGATAAGGCAATTCGCTTGAGGTAAGGCGCCATTACGGTCTTTTTGTTGGATTACCTGGCCGTAATGACTCATTTCCTGCGTTCGTCCAAAGCCTCGGTAAGGCTGTTCCTCAGTTTGCGGAACACATTGGTGAAACGGAGCTCCTGACCGTCTTTCAGCTTGATGAGGAAACCGCCGAGACCGTACTTCCTGTAAGAGTCGATCTCGCTGATGTCGATGCGCCAAGACTTCGGCAACTTGCCCATGTCAAGAATGCTCTTGGTAGCGGGACCGTTAGGGTCAACAAGGAAATAGACCTTGTCTGAGGTGATGTAGAGATGGCCAGGGCACGAGGAGACGCGGTTTTTGTTGTACTCCATCTCAAAGTCCAGCTTGCGTTCGTTGCTGAGTTGCTCAAGGCCGAAGGAATCGTCAAGTTCAATCATGGTTTTATGCTTTTTTGGGGTTAATACTATGTAATTACGATACAAAGATAACCAAAATTTCAAAAAAAGCAACTAAAACTAACGGATGACTTTCGTGGATGGGATTTGGTTTTCCTCCACAGTCATGATATCCCTGTCGAGCATGACGAAGTCGGCGTCTTTTCCTACTTCGATGCTGCCTTTACGGTCTTCCACGAAGCAACCCTTGGCGACCCAAATCGTGATGGAACGTAAGGCTTGCTCGCGAGTGAGTGCGTTCTCCATTTGGAAGCCCTCGGAAGGTGTCCCGTCAAGATGCTTTCGGGCCACAGCGGCATAGAAGGTGTAGATGGGGCTGATGTCCTCGATAGGGAAGTCGGTGCCGTTGATGAGCCAACCGTTTTCCCGAAGCAGACGTTGGTAGGCGTAGGCGTTCTTGATGCGTTCCCCAAGACGCTCGTCCGCCCAGTCCATGTCGGAAGTGCAGTGGGTGGTCTGTACAGATGGAATGACGTTGTATTGCCCAAATCTTGCGAAGTCGTCATCGGCCACGACTTGTGAATGCTCAATGCGCCAACGAAGGTCGTTGGGACCTTTCAAGAACTCGGAATAGATGTCGAGGATATGTTGCACGCCTCCGTCGCCGATGGCATGGCAACAGACCTGATAACCAGCCTCGTAGGCCTTCTGACATACATGACGGTAAAATTCGTCACTCTCTAATATCATTCCGCATTCCGCATTTCCAATTCCGCATTCATCAAGGTCGCTATACGGCTCCAGCAGCTTGGCGCCGCGGCTTCCCAAAGCACCGTCAGCGTAGATCTTCACACTGCGGACGGTGAGTTTGTCCTTGTCGATAACGCCTTGATGCATAAAATGTTCCATGGTCTCATCGTCGGGGTTGACCATGGCGTTGACGTGGATGGTAAGCTGTCCTGCCTGTTGAAGGCTGTCGATGAGCTCGATGGTGGCAATGTCCAAGCCGGCATCGGTGACGCTGGTGAGACCGACGGCCTGGCAGTTTTCCTGGGCTTTCAGCAAGGCTTGTATCTTTTGCTCTTGGCTCATTGGAGGAATCAAAGCCTTGGCCACGTCGGCGGTGTTGTCGAGCAATACGCCGGTGCAACGTCCGTCTTTCACTAAGGCCATGCCCCCCGCTAACTTGAAGTCCTTGTCAATACCGGCCAAGTCGAGGACCTCCTTGGAAGCAAGCACGGCGTGGCCGTCGATACGGGTGAGCAGTACCTTCCTGCCAGGGAAGGCTTCGGCCAAGCGTTCATTGTCGGGGAACTCGGCTGGCTCCCAGAGATTTTGGTCCCAACCTCTCCCAAGGAGCCATTCGGCAGGGTAGAGGCTGTCGTGAACGCTCAAACGCTCAATGACTTCCTCGTAGGAACGGCAGCCTTTGAGGTCGGCCCAACGGACGAGGTTCTCACCGTAACCCGTGAAATGGCTGTGGCCGTCCATGAAGCCGGGATAGACAGCCCGTCCCTCAGCATCAATGGTTTCCTTGGCGGAGTAACGGCTCATGATTTCGTTTTCATCGTCTACTGCGACGAATTTGCCGTCTTTTATGGCCATAGCATCAGCCTTGGAGAATTGTGCATCAACAGTATAGATGTTGGCATTGTGGACGATGAGGTCCACGGTGGTCTTGGTTTGGCAGGAAATCATGATGAGAGGATAAAGAAGTAGGAATAGCGTGTATTTTTTCATGGTTTGTCGATGTTCAGATACATTTCGATGTCGTGTTTCAAATCGTCTGGAGCGCCCGCCACCAATGGCTTCCCCTTGGCAACAACCCACATCGTAGCAGCATGTTTCATCAATAATTCCAAATCGTGCGAGCTGTACAGGATGGTCTTGTTTTCTTCCTTGGCGAGGCGGGCGATGAGTTGCATCAACTCCACCTTGCTGGGGTAATCCAAAAACGCCGTAGGCTCGTCCATGTAGATGATGGGGGTGTCCTGTACCAACGCTTTGGCAATCATTACCTTTTGTTTTTCGCCATCGCTTAAAGAAACAAAATCTCTATCAATTAGATGATTAACACCTACAACTTCAAGTTTTGATTTAATCATGGCATAGTCTTCGTCTTTCAGCTTGGCCATGAGTCCGGAGTGGGGATAACGGCCAGCGGCGACGATGTCGAAGACTTTCAAAAAGAGGTCGTCGGGCTTTTCCGTGAGGACGAGGCTGAACAACTTGGCGCGTTCGTGAGGTGAGTAGGAATCCAGGGGCTTTCCACAAAGTATCACGTTCCCCTCAATCGGTTTGAGATTCCCGGTGAGGGTCTTGAACAACGTTGTCTTGCCGCTGCCATTGGCACCGATGAGCGCCACATGCTCGCCTTCAAATAGCGTCACATCTATGGCGGGGAACAAAGCCTTGCCTTTGTACCCGATCTTCAATCCGTTGGTTTTCAGTACTTCTTTCATTTTGACAATACCTTTTGGCGGTGGAAGATGACATAGATCACGATGGGAGCACCCACCAACGCGGTGACCGAGTTGATGGGGAGGTTGCCGTCAAATCCGGGCAGCCTCGCAATCAGGTTGCAGAGCAATGCCAGGTCCATACCGATGACGGCAGTGGCGGGAATCAGTACAAAATGGTTACTGGTATGATAGGTGAACCTGGCCAGATGGGGGACCGCCAAGCCGATGAAGGCGATGGGGCCGCAGAAAGCGGTGATGACGGCCATCAAGAAACCGGAGACCAAGATGGTCAATAGACTGGCGCGACGGATGTTCAACCCGAGATTTTCTGCATAGCGATCGCCTAAAAGTAAGAGGTTCAGTGACTTGGACAAGAGGAAAGCCATGACGGTGCCAAGGAGGATGGTCACGGCCAGATATACCAATTGGGTGGAACCGACGTTGGAAAAACTGCCGAACCCCCAGATGACAAAGGTGTGGACGTCTTCTTTCTGGCTGAAGAACTTCAGCACATCGGTCACAGAGCCGGCGATGTAGGCGATCATGATACCCACTAGGATCAGACTTACCATGCTTTTCAGCCTGGAACTTAGCGCCAGGATGAGCAGCAACACAAGGAACGCTCCGGCAAAGGCGGCAATGGTGACACCGATGGTGGACCATCCTGGCATCGCGCTGACGGCAGTGCCACTGAGATGCCCCGTGAGCAACACCACCATGGCGACCCCCAACCCGGCTCCACTGGAGATGCCCAAGATGGAAGGATCGGCCAAGGGATTTCTGAAAAGGGTCTGCATCAAGAGTCCGGAGAGGGATAGGCCAATGCCTGCCAGCAAGGCTGTAATCGCTTGAGGCAGACGATATTCCAGGATGATGGTACGGAAGGTGTCTTCACCGCCTCCGCGCATCACTTCCCAAAACTCCTTCAAGGGAACGCTCACACTGCCTACCACCAGATTCAAAACGAACAACAACACCCCCGCCAAGAGGATCAGCAGGGTGGGAAACCAGGTGTTTCGTGTGTTTCTTTGTGCCATGATGCTGCAAAGATAGTCTTTAATTGCGAGATTGGAAAAAAAACCGTATTTTTGCAAGCTATTTAATAAGAAAAGAGATGGGATTCTTTTACAAACACAAGCCAAGAGGCTTCAATTACGTCCCCAGATACTACGATCCTGAGAAGGAAGCTTGGGAACAGAAGAAAGCCGAAGCTGGGCTGGACTCGAAACTGAGCCACGAAGAACAGCTGCGTCTGCAAATGCGCAAGAAATGGGGCATGGAGAATGACAAGGACACCGCAGCAGAGCGTCGTTCCAAAGTGCTGCGTGCCATCATCATCGGCGCGGTGGTGGTGGTCGCTTTCTACTATATCTTCTGCACCCCGATGTTTACCAACCTCGTTGCCGGATTGATGGGAAAATAGCCTTTTGAGTCATGCTTGATGTCATCAAATTGCTCCCGGACAGCGTGGCCAACCAGATTGCTGCCGGAGAAGTCATCCAGCGTCCTGCGTCAGCCGTCAAAGAGCTGATGGAGAATGCCTTGGATGCTGGTGCGACACAGATCGACCTCGTGGTGAAGGACGCTGGCAAGGCGCTCATCATGGTGGTGGACAACGGCTGTGGCATGTCCGAAACGGACGCGCGTCTGTGTTTTGAGCGCCATGCGACATCGAAGATCAGCAAAGCCGAGGACCTGTTCACCATCCGAACCATGGGGTTCCGTGGAGAAGCTCTCGCGAGCATTGCGGCCATCGCCCAGGTGGAACTCAAGACCCGTCGCAAGGAGGACGAAGTGGGAGTGAAGATCGTCAACGAGGGCTCGGTCGTCAAGGAACAGACGCTGGCACCCATGGCCGTCGGCACCACCATGACCGTCAAGAACTTGTTTTTCAATGTCCCGGCTCGCCGTAACTTCCTGAAATCACCCGCCGCCGAAATGCGTCACGTCGTCGAGGAATTCACCCGAGTCACCTTGATGCACCCTCAAATTGGATTCACCTTGACCAGCGACGGCAAGGAACTCTACCATCTCTATCCGGGGAACCTCAAGCAACGGATCATGGGACTCTTCGGTAATAGCTACGACGAGAAGTTGCTGCCCGTCAACCAAGATACCGACCGCGTCAGCATCCATGGCTATATCGTCAAGGCGGAATGCGCCAAGAAGACCCGCGGGGAACAGTATTTCTTCGTCAACAACCGCTTCATCAAGCATCCCTACCTCCATCATGCCATTGAGAATGCCTTCATGGAGATGATCCCCAAGGATAGCTTCCCGGGGTACTTCCTCAACATCGAGGTGGATCCCAAGGATATCGACATCAACATTCATCCTACCAAGACTGAAGTTAACTTCCTGGATGTCAAGCTGATCTATGCCATCCTACATGCGGCGGTGCGCAAGGCCATCGGACAGAACAACCTCTCACCGATGATCGACTTTGAAGAGCCGGCCAACCTGGGTTTCGACTTTGGCGAGGTGGTGAAGTCATCCAATCCCATCGTCCAACCTACCGTTCCTATCGACCCAACTTACAACCCCTTCCGTCAAAACAGGGAGTTCAACAAGAGCTCCTTCGGCGGAGGCTATGTCGCCCATGAACACAAAAGCGACCCAGGCGATTGGCGGCTGCTCTATGGAGAACGTACTGACACAGAGGAGCATACGGAGGGGAAGCCTGTGGAATCCGAGCAAAAGAGCCACTATCTCCAACTGAACCAGAGCTACATCATCACCACCGTGAAATCGGGCGTTCTGGTCATCGACCAACATTTGGCGCATTACCGCATCCTCTTCGAAAAGTTCCTCAAGGAGATGGAAAGCCATACGGGTCATTCGCAGCAGGAACTCTTCCCACATCCTTTCACTTTGAATGTCAACGACGCCTCCATCTTCCATGAGATGCTCCCTGAACTTCAGGAGGTGGGCTTTGTCTTGGAACAGGTCAACCCAACGACTTTCGTCATCAACGGCATCCCAGCGGACCTCGGCGATGGCGACCCGGTGGCGCTGCTGGAGAAGATGCTCGACAACTATAAGATCAACAGGACCGACCTTCAGCTGGAACGTAAACTGGGCATCGCCAAGACGATGGCCGCCCAGCTGGCCGTGAAGTCGCCCAGCACCCTTACGGAATTGGAAATGCGCAATATCGTCGATCAGCTGTTTGGTTGTACCGTGGCGGAAGTGGCCCCCGATGGCAAAAAAGTATATGTCATTGTGAGCATGGATGAAATCATGAATAAACTAAACGAGAAATGAACTACCAATATTCCCCCAACCGATTTTCCTTCCTCCCAGTGGTTGTCAAGAACCTCTTGATTATCAATGCGATCATGTTTTTGGCAGATATCGTGCTCGTCAGATTTGGAATCAATCTGAGCGATATCCTGGGACTCCATTTCTTCAAGGCGTCGGGTTTCTATCCCTTCCAACTGCTGACGTACATGTTCATGCATGGGAACTTCACCCATCTGTTTTTCAACATGTTCGCCCTTTGGATGTTTGGCAACACGCTGGAGAACATCTGGGGACCGAAAAGGTTCCTGCTGTATTATGTGCTCTGCGGCTTGGGCGCAGGTCTCTTGCAAGAAGGGGTGCAGTATATTGAGTATATCACACGGCTTTCTCACTATCAGTCCGTCAACATGGGCGGGACCATCGTCCCGATGGCTCAGTATCTCAACTGGATGACAACGGTCGGTGCTTCGGGCGCCATCTATGGTCTGCTGCTGGCTTTCGGTATGATGTTCCCCAACTCGATGATCTACTTGTATTTCTTTGTGCCGATCAAGGCGAAATGGTTCGTCATCGGTTATGCCGTCATCGAGTTGTTGAGCGGTGTGTTTTCCTCGGGCGACCAAGTAGCACATTTTGCCCATCTTGGCGGTATGCTTGTCGGATTGATTATCATACTGATTTGGAAGAAGAAAGGTCGCTTGTATTAAAGTCTTAATTGAATATAAATGAAACAGGAGAATAAGCATCGGAGAGGTTTCCTCGGAAGACTGATTGCCGGGTTGCTGGCGATCATGGCCATGATTGGTTTGATGGCCATGGCGCTGAGTGTGCTGAGTGGTTTCGTGAATCCGGAGAAGTTTGTCTGGATGGCTTATTTCGGACTGGTGTTCTGGGTGATCTTCTTTTACAACGTCATCGTCTTTACGCTGCTGTTGCTGATGTGGTCGCGCCATGTCAAGATAGCCTTGCTGGCTTTGCTGATTTCTATCCCTGGGGTGGTTAAGTCCTTCTCTACTGGCAAATCGCATGGCGAAGGGGAACTCCGTGTGATGTCGTACAACGTCCACTATTTTGACGACATGACAGGCAAGGAGAAAAGCCAACAAGAGGTTGTTGACCAGTTGGTGGAATTGGTGCGCCAACAACAGGTGGACGTGTTTTGCCTTCAAGAATTTCGTGAATACAAGAAAAAAATCACTCGTCAAGAAGCCGTGGAGCAGCTCGGCGAACGCATGGGACTTCCTTACCATTACTATCAGAAGAAGAAACACTTCGGAGGTAATGTCATCTTTTCAAAATACCCCATCGTTGCCATCCCGGAAGGAGAACCTTTCCATGAGAACAATGACTATGGCGTCATCGTAACTAGAATAGATGCGGGTGAAAAAGGTTCGTTTGATGTAGCTTGCTGCCATCTGACCTCTTTCCAGTTGACGGTTGAGGAAGTGGAGATGATTTCCGATCCCTCGAAAAACAAGGCGGAAGTGCAGAAAACAGGCAAGTCCATCGTGAGAAAGATGAACTTGGCCTACCGTAAGCGTAGCAACGAGGTGAGCCAATTGTTGAACGATATGCCGCATGACGGCAGGAACTTCCTGGTTTGTGGCGACATGAACGACACCCCTTTGTCCTATACCTGCCGCAGAATCAGACAGGCTGGGTTCACGGACGGCTTCGTCAAGGTGGGTCGGGGTATAGGCTATACCTATGCGGGCAAGTTGCCCTGGCTGCGTATCGATTATCTCTGGTGTGCGGGAAAAGTGCAACCAAAATCGTTTCAGCGGTTGAAATTCAAGGGTTCCGACCACTATCCTATAGTGATGTCATTCTCAATCGAACATGGAATTTAAACTCGTATCTGATTTCAAACCCACCGGAGACCAACCGGAGGCGATTCGCCAGCTTGTGGAGGGACTGCGACGGGGTGACGCGGCGCAGACCTTACTCGGTGTGACTGGCTCAGGCAAGACGTTTACCGTCGCCAACGTGCTGGCACAACTGAACCGTCCCGCACTCATCCTTAGCCACAACAAGACCTTGGCTGCCCAGCTCTATGGAGAGTTCAAGCAGTTCTTCCCGGAAAACGCCGTGGAGTATTTCGTGTCGTACTACGATTACTACCAGCCGGAGGCGTTCATCCCTTCTACGAATACCTATATCGAAAAGGATCTCTCCATCAACTCCGACATCGAGAAGCTGCGACTCAGCACCACTACCGCTTTGATGTCGGGAAGAAGAGATATCATCGTCGTTTCCTCCGTGTCGTGCCTCTATGGTATCGGTAACCCTGACGACTTCACCGAAAACGTGATCTATCTGGCTCGTGGACAACACCGCAGCCGCGATGAGGTGGCCAAAGCCTTGGTCAACGCGCTCTACACCAGGAACGAGATTGAGTTCAACCAAGGCAAGTTCCGCATGAAAGGGGAGACCCTCGACATCTTCCCGGCCTACGCCGACATCGCCTATCGTATCGTGTTCTGGGACGATGAGATTGATGCCATAGAGAGTTTCAATCCTATCACAGGCAACCGTATCGAGGAGATCTCCGAGGTGACCATCTTCCCGGCCAACATTTTTATTACCTCGCAAGCCAAGTTGAATTCCGCCGTCGAAGAGATCCAACAGGACATGTTCAAGCAGACCGAGTATTTCCGCGAGATTGGCAAGAACCTGGAAGCCAAGCGCTTGGAAGATCGTGTGAATTACGACATCGAGATGATGCGTGAGTTGGGCTATTGCTCCGGCATCGAGAACTACTCACGCTATTTCGATGGGCGCAGTCCCGGCACGAGGCCGTTCTGCCTGCTGGACTATTTCCCGGACGACTTCATCACCGTCATTGACGAGAGCCATGTCACCGTGCCCCAAATCAGAGGCATGCATGGCGGCGACCGTTCGCGTAAGCAGACCTTGGTGGAGTACGGGTTCAGGTTGCCATCGGCTCTGGACAACCGTCCCTTGGAGTTCAGCGAGTTTGAAGCCCTGACCGGACAGAAGATCTTCGTCAGTGCCACCCCTGCGGACTATGAGCTGCAACAGAGTGAAGGCGTGTATGTGGAACAACTCATCCGTCCTACGGGTCTGTTGGATCCTGTCATTGAGGTGCGGCCCAGCGTGAACCAAGTTGATGACCTGTTGGAAGAGATCCGTCAGGTTCGGGAGAAGGGACAACGTGTGCTGGTGACCACCTTGACGAAACGCATGGCCGAAGAGCTGAACACCCATCTCAACAATCTGAAGATCAAGTCGCGATACATGCACTCCGACGTTGATACCTTGGAGCGCGTGGAGATCATCCGTGGCTTGCGTATGGGCGAATTCGACGTGCTGGTGGGCGTGAACCTGTTGCGTGAGGGCTTGGACCTTCCCGAAGTCAGCCTGGTGGCCATCTTGGATGCCGACAAGGAAGGCTTCCTCCGTTCTGAGCGCTCGTTGACCCAGACTGCGGGACGTGCCGCGCGTAATGCTGAGAGCAAGGTCATTATGTATGCCTCCACCATCACCGAGTCGATGCAGAAGACCATCGATGAGACCAGCCGTCGTCGTGCCAAGCAGATCGCCTACAACGAAGCCCACGGCATCGTCCCTAAGACCATCGTCAAGGCCATAGACACTTCTTTGGCTGAGGCCACAGGTAGAAGAGGCATCAGTTATACCCAGGAGGATCATCCCGCCACTGTTGCTGCAGAGCAGGTGGAATACAAGACCAAGAAACAACTCGATAAGGCCATCCTGGAAGCCAAGCGCAACATGGAGAAGGCCGTCAAGGAGATGGACTTCCTCGCTGCTGCCCATTATCGTGACGAGATGCTCCGTTTGAAGTCGATGGAGGAGGGGTTATTGTAATGAAAACTGCTGAAACAGACTTTTGAAAACGCGTTTCAGCAGTTTTCAATTCACTTTTTGGCTTTGTTTTGTATGTCTAAAAAAGCGATAGTTATTCCTTTTATAAAAAAAGCCCGAAAAATGCCTTGTAATATTAAAACAATTTAATAACTTTGCCTTCCCCGAACTGAAGTGTCTTGTTTAGGGCATTGCGGAAGGGGAGACATATTGTAAAGAAGGCGTTTGCCACGCTTGTTTTTGCACTCTTTGAACCTGAGAAATTCAATAAGCACAAGCAAAAACAATGCTGCACGCCCGCGGTTTCAGCGTGGGTATCGTGCTGCTTGTTCCTTGTGCGGGTTTTCTCAGGACCTAAAGAGTGGAACAGCAGCAACAGATACCCCGCTTTCTTTTTGTATGTAGCAAAAAAAGTGGAAATGTTTCATTCCGGGTTTTTTTGTTTTAATTTTGCCGTATAATCTAACTTATGATAGACATTGAGCAAGTAAAACAATGGGCAATAAGTCGCTGGACTTTAGGAGAGCTGCATGGCATCTCACATTGGGAGCGTGTCGAGCGCAACGGCCTGCTGTTGGCCACGCCAGAGTGTGATGTCACCGTCATCCGGCTCTTTGCCTACCTCCACGACAGTTGCCGTGAAGATGAC
>JAGCPJ010000014.1 GCA_017965765.1 Bacteroidales bacterium | reverse complement strand
GATGTTAGAGACGCGCCATGGCACGTCTCTACAGGACGGTGACATGCCGTCAGTGCCAAAAACAAAATTGCCCCTATAAAACATCGAAGTTTCATAAGGGCAAAGATAATAAAAAAATCCCGCCATCGCTGACGGGATTCTTTCTTTTGCCTTCTGGCTTTTGAAGATTACTCTTCTTCCTTCTGGCTCTCTTCGTATTCCTTGAGCAGACGGTTTTGGACGTCGGCGGGAACCTGGGCGTATTCGGCATACTTCATGGTGAAGGTGCCACGGCCAGAGGTCAGGGAGCTGAGGGTGGTGGAGTAACGGTCCATTTCCGCGAACGGAACCTTGGCGTGGATGGTCTGGTAGCCATGGTCGCTATCCATACCCATCACGATGCCACGGCGGCCCTGAAGGTCGGTCATCACGGCACCCATGAGGTCGGCGGGCATGCGCACGTCGAGGTCATAAATAGGTTCCATGATCTTGGGACCAGCGTTCTTGAAGGCCATGGAGAAGGCCATACGGCCGGCGATCTTGAAGGCCATTTCGTTGGAGTCAACCGGGTGCATCTTACCATCATACACATAGACGATGATGTCGCGGGCGTAGGAACCTGTCAGAGGACCTTGTTCCAGGCGCTCGTTGATACCTTTCAGGATGGCGGGCATGAAACGGGCGTCGATGGCACCACCGACCACGCAGTTGGCGAAGATCAGCTTGCCGCCCCAAGGCAGTTCGTACTCGTCCTTGGTACGCACGGCGAGTTCCTCAGGATCAGTGTAGCCTTCATAGTAAGGCTGGAGCCAGAGGTGCACCTCACCGAACTGGCCGCTACCACCGGATTGTTTCTTGTGACGGTAGTCAGCCTTGGCGGACTTGGTGATGGTCTCACGGTACGGTACCTTCGGGGTGCTGATTTCGACAGCGATCTTATAGACGTTGTCGAAATACCACTTCAACGTGTTGAGGTGGTATTCGCCTTGGCACTGGAGGATGTTCTGACGGAGCTCGCGTGACATGCCGGCGATGACGGTGGGGTCGGTCTTGTGCATGTCGTTGAGGATGCCGCCCAGCTTTTCGTCTTCCTGTGAGTTGGCAGCCTTGATGGCCACTTGGAAGATCGGTTCCGGGAACGGAATGGCCGGGAAAGCGGTCTCTGCGATCTTGGCATCGACGAGGGTATCACCCACGCGGCCGTCTTTCAGCTTGATGGTGCAGATGATATCGCCAGCGTTGACTTTCTCGATTTCTTCACGGTTCTTGCCGCGGAACATGAGCAGCTGGGAGATACGCTCCTTGTTGCCCGTGCGGGGGTTCACCAGGTCTTGGCTCTTGCTGAGAGTGCCGCCATAGACGCGCATCCAAGCCACGTCGCCGAGGTTTTGTTCGGTGGTGACTTTGAAGATCTGGAGGGCCGTAGGATCGTCGTTGCTGTTGTGGAACTCGGTGCCGTTGACGGCTTTGACAGCCGGGACGTCAGCCGGGCTCGGGCAGGCGTTGATGAGGAATTCGCAGAGGCGGTTGACGCCGATGCCGCGTTTGGCAGCGCCGCAAATCACGGGGAACATCTCACGGTTGATGATACCCAGACGGATACCACGTTCCATGTCTTCCTCGCTCAAGGTCATCTCTTCGAAGAACTTCTCCATGAGGGCTTCTTCGCCTTCAGCAGCGTGTTCGATGAGGCTGTTGTGCAACTCTTCGGCCTTGTCCATCTCAGCGGCGGGGATGTCCTGGATCTCAGGAGCGCCGTTGCCGTTCTTGAAGACGAGCATCTTCATGAGGATGAGGTCGATGACTGCGTTGAAGTCTTCACCCGTGGTCACAGGATACTGGATGGGGGTGACCTTGTCGCCGAAGTACTCCTTCAAGTTGCGGATGGCATTGTCAAAGTTGGCATTGCTGTGGTCGAGTTGGTTCAGGAAGAACACCACAGGTTTGTTGGTGGTCACCGTGTGACGCCAAGCGTTTTCCGTGGTTGCTTCGACACCGGCTTGCGCGTTGACGGTCAGGACGGCGGTGTCAGCAGCGCTGAGGCAGGAAATGATATCACCTGAGAAGTCGCTGAAGCCAGGAGCATCAAGGATGTTGATCTTCTTGTCGTTGACGATGGTGTACATCATCGTGGCGTGGACGGAGATCTGACGATCCATTTCGATTTGACGATAGTCGGAAACCGTGTTCTTTTCTTCCGTGCTTCCTTTTCTGTTGATAAGTTTTCCTTCGAAGAGCATGTTCTCAGCGAGGGTGGTCTTGCCGGACTTGGCCGCACCGATGAGGGCGATGTTCCGGATCTCGTTGGTCTTGAATTCCTTCATTTTATCTAATTGTCTTACTGATTATTATTATTCATTTTCAGAATCAGGCTGCAAAGGTACGAAAAAATTACAATTGTTCTAACGAATTGAATATTTTTTGCCACCTATTTTCATCCATTTTCGCGCCGAGCACCTCGATGATGTTCGAGGCAAGGAGGGATCCCATGCGTGCACATTTGTCGAGACTTGCATCGTTGACATAGCCAGCCATGAAGCCTGCAGCCCATAGGTCGCCCGCTCCTGTGGTGTCGATCACCTCGGCGGGCACGGGTTCAACCCGGACGGTCCAGGCGCCACGCTGCACCCAGGAACCTTGGGCCCCGACTTTGACGATGGCGATGTCGCACAAGGTAGCAAGGTCATGCAAGGCCTCCTCGGGGTTGTCTTTTTGTGTAAAAGCCCGCGCTTCCTCTTTGTTGGCAAAGACGATGTCGATGTATTCGCTGAGGATGTGCTGCATGTATTCGCGGTTGTCTTCCACGACATTGTAGCTGGCCAGGTCCATGGCTATGGTCATCCCTTGTGCCTTGGCCAGGGCCAAAGCCTTGTTGAGCAGGGGTTGGTTATAGACCAAGTAACCTTCCACGTAGAAGATGTCCCAGCCTTGGAATAGCTCGGGGGTGAGGTCTTTATCGGACAGTTCCAAAGCGGCGCCGAGGTAGGTGGCAAAAGTGCGTTCTCCGTCGGGGGTAATGACGGCGTGGGCGCATCCTGTGGGCGTGGGTGTCGTGAACAGCAGGGGTTCAACGTGGGTTTTCCGCATCTCGTCCGTGAAGAACTCTCCAAGGAGGTCCTGACCCACCTTTCCGATATATCCGCACTTCACCCCCAGCTTGGCGGCACCGCTCATCGTGTTGGCCGAGGAGCCGCCGGCAGCCATGGCACTGCCGTAAGTTTTCAGCTGAACACCAACGGCTTGCGAGGTCTCAGCATCCACATGTTGCATGGTGCCTTTGGGGAGATTCAACGCTTGTAAAATACGGTCTTCTGGGATTTGGGTCAAGATATCGACCAGGGCATTACCAATGCCCAGCATGTTTTTATTCGCCATAATTTTGTGCTTAGAAGACGCAAAATTAAAAAAAAATGAAAAAAAACCTTGCGTAGAATAAAAAAAGCTGTACCTTTGCAGCCGCAAATGCCTCCTTAGCTCAGTTGGTTAGAGCATCTGACTGTTAATCAGGGGGTCTCAGGTTCAAGTCCTGAAGGGGGCGCGTTTCATGTTATTAATTTTTGAGTAGGGTTGTTCCTTGGGAATGAGCCTACTTTTTTTTAGTTAGGAGTTAGGAGTTAGGAGTGAGGAGTGAGGAGTGAGGAGTGGGGAGGATGTTAGGTGGTCATGGATTCCATGTTGAGGAGGGCTTTGACCTGTGGAATGGGGATGATCTTCCTAAAAGGATACAGGAGGGTTACCGCGATGCGCATCCACCATTTGTAATATACCTTGATCTTACAGTAGGATTTTCGGAAGTTGAACTTTTCAACCAGGAATTCCTGAATATTGGAATGGTGTGTGATGCTTCGTGAACCGTCCGTGATGTATCGTAGTTGTTTTTCCTCTAAGTAGTAGCGGTTCATGCTGTAAAACAGTCCATAATAGGGGAAGGTCTTGTTGCGCTTGTACTCGGGAAGGATGCCGATAACACCGTACTCCACGGCTTCGGGCCAAAGGCGGTTGGCGCAAAAGCCGATGAACTGCCCATTGGTTCGGTCAAACACCCCCCAGTATTCATAATCCTTGCTCTGGCAATGCTTCAGATAGTCTTCGAAAACCTGATGGTTCATGGGACGGTCCACCACCGCGTAGTCTTCAAAGGTTGCCTTCAAAATGGGATAGCCTGATTTTTGCACCAAATCAAAGTCAATTAGCTGAAAATCAAGTGTTTCCAATGATTTCTTTACCCTATTCCTGGTATTTCCGGAGAGTTCTTCCAAGCCGCCGAACTGGTCTTTGATCAGGTTCCAGAAACTGGTTTTTTGGGGATAGTCAAAATCATAGGTGTTTCTGACCATCAGTCCTCCCTGTCTGAGGAGTGCCTGACACTGTTTTTTCTCCAGCTGAGGTTCCTCATGCGGTGCCCCGTCAAATCTCCAGGCTTTTCGATACAGATAGAAATCGTTCATCAGAAGAGTCTTTTGACGACGGCGTTAAAGGCATATCCTACGAAACAGGTCAGGGACTTGAAAACGGAGAGCTGTTCTTGTTTTCTGTACACGCGCCATACGTCCTGGGCGGCTTTCCATTTGTTTGCCGAGGCGGAGTTGCTTCTGACACGGTATTTCATCAACACCTCATTAATAGGATAGGCTTTGTGGCCTTTTTTCAGGATTCGGCACCACAGCGCCATATCGTCGCTGGTGGCATTGTCGGGCATCACCAGGGGACCGGTCTTCTCCCTGTCGAGCATGATGGTGCCGCTGCCGATGATGGTGTTACGCAAGTATTTGTTGTAGTCGATGACCCCCGCGGTCTTGATGATTTTGCCTTTCGGGGTGCCGTCCTCTTTCATGAGTTCGTAGGCTGAATAGCAGAAGCTGTAGTCATGTTCCTTCATGAAACGAAGCTGTTTCTCCAGTTTTTCGGGTACCCAGAGGTCGTCGTTATCGAGAAAAGCAATATAACGCCCCCTAGCCCTGGCGATGCATTGATTGCGGGTTCCGGCGATTCCGGAATGGGTCTCGGCCACTTGGAAACGGATACGTGGATCTTGATCCATGAACGATTGGGCAATCGCTGGGGTGTTGTCCGTAGAGCGATCATCGGTAATGACGAGTTCCCAACCAGGGAAAGTTTGGGCAATCACCGACTGAATGCTTTCGGCGATGTATTGCTCAGCGTTGTAGCTGGGCATGATGATGGAGACGACAGGTTGTTCGGTCATTGCATCAATGGTCTAATTTGCAGAACACGCTGTTGTTGGAAACAAACTCCGGGACGATCTTCTTCATCTGAGCAACGATGGTGAATTCCTCACAAGTCTCCAGCGCCTTGTCAAGCTCCGTCAACATGTGGTCAACATCTTCTTCGTTGTAGTTGCGGACTTGGGCACGGAGGATCTTCGGATGGTCTGTGGGGATGGTGTTTTCCTTGGTGGCGAGCAGTTCCTCATAGAGTTTTTCGCCAGGTCGCAGGCCGATTTCCTTGATTTCCACGTCGGTCTTGCCCGAAAGCTGGATCATCTTTTTCGCCAAATCATAAATCTTCACCGGTTGTCCCATGTCGAACACGAAAATCTCGTTGTTTTTGCCGATGGATCCGGCTTCCATGACGAGGCTACATGCTTCGGGGATGGTCATGAAGTAGCGGATGATCTCTTTGCTGGTTACCGTGAGGGGACCGCCTTGTTCCAGTTGTTTCCGGAACAGTGGTACCACGGAGCCGTTGGAGCCGAGCACGTTGCCGAACCTGGTGGTGATGAACTGGGTCTTACTGTGTCGGCTTTGGGTGTAGATCTCTGCGATACGCTTGGTGGTACCCATGACGTTGGTGGGGTTGACGGCCTTGTCGGTGGAGATCATCACGAATTTCTCCGTTCCGTAGGCCATGGCCAAGTCTGCGATATTCTTGGTGCCGAAAACGTTGACATACACGGCTTCGTAGGGGTTTTCTTCCATGAAAGGCACGTGTTTGTAGGCCGCGGCATGGTAGATCAGTTGGGGACGGTAAGCCTCGAACACCTCTTTCATGCGGCGGTAGTCTTTCACATTCGCGATGACGAACACCATTTTTTCGACCAGATACTTGAAATCGGGCGTGTTTTTGAGTTCAAACTGCAGGTCATACATGGGTGACTCGGCCTGATCGACCATGATGAGCAGTCTGGGATTGTAATGCAGGGTTTGGCGGCACATCTCGCTACCGATGGAACCAGCGGCACCGGTGATCATGACCACTTTGTCGTAGATTTCACGCTTTACATTCTCCTTGTCCAACACGATGGGTTCACGTCCCAGGAGATCCTCGATCTTGATGTCTTGGACCTGTTTGGAGTTCATCTCTCCATTGACCCATAGGTGGAACGAGGGGATGGTCTTGACTTTCAAGTTATGGTTCATGCCCAACTCGATCAGTTGTTTTTTCCGTTCACCAGAGACGCTGGGCAAGGCCAAAATCATCACTTCGATGTGGTTATTTGTAATGTAATTTCCGTTAAAGACTCGATTGGGCGACAGGATCGGCACCGTGTTGATGTTCTTGTTGCTTTTCTTTGGGTTGTCGTCCACGAAAGCCACTACCTTATAAGGCGACTCCTTATCCTGCTGGATGGCCCGGAAAAGCATGACGCCACCTTCACCGGCACCGTAGATTACGGTATTGGCTTTTTTGTGTCCGGTGTCTTTGTAGAACTCGTTATAGACACGCCGAATGGTGAAACGTCCCAACACCATGATCATCAGCGTGATGAAATAATGATAGAGGATGATTTTGTAGCCCGCAACGACTTTTTCCACAATACCAGGGTCTATGTTGGAGAGAATCACCTTGGTTAGGATCAGCACCGTGAGGGCGGTGGTGCAGGAATTGAATATCTTTCGGATGTCGTCGAATCCCGAATAGCGAATCATGCCATAATAGGTGCGGTAGGCTAGGAACATGGCAAGATAGACGCCCAGCACGATGAGGACACGATAACCGTATTTGAACAAGTGAGCCGTTCCCAAGCTGTTGTAGTGGACGAGGAACATGGATAACAGGTAGGCGATAAACACGGTAACAATGTCGAACGCCAATACCCATATTCTTGGCAAGGAATTGTTGGCTTGCTTTCCGAAGATGAAATTGCAGATTTTGATGAAGAAAAGTCTCATAATTCAAAACTGT
Source organism: Bacteroidales bacterium (assembly GCA_017965765.1). Taxonomy (GTDB): domain Bacteria; phylum Bacteroidota; class Bacteroidia; order Bacteroidales; family F082; genus Limimorpha. The sequence continues at coordinate 7,713 of JAGCPJ010000014.1, read as the reverse complement.
TTTAATGGTTTGTTTGCCATCCGAAAGGATGTGGCTTGCATTCCAGCCGGGCCAAGGGATGGTAGTCGCCCACCAATCCGATGGGTTTGGCATTTCGTATTTGATAGACGATCTCGATGCAGCGGCGTGCCTCAGCAATGCCGAAGCCCCGGCCAGCGAGGATTTCTTCGTAACTCTTGGTGTGGAGTTCGGTGAAACCTTGGCTGAACTCGAATTCCTCACCATCGATTTTCAAGGTGCGATAGGTGCGCTTCTCCCCTTCTACGGCATTGGGTGGCAGGGTCTCGCCATTGATGCTAAGGAAGTATCTAACCCTTGCACGTTTCAGTTCGAGGTAACCCGCCACACGGTCATGGGAAGCCACGTTGACGATGTTTTTCTGTACATCACCAAAGATCCAAGTGAGCATGTCGTAGAAGTGCACGCCGATGTTGGTGGCGACACCGCCACTTTTGTTGACATCACCTTTCCATGAGGCATAGTACCAATTACCGCGGGAGGTGATGTAGGTGAGGTCTATGTCATAGATGTGGTCGTCCGGTGCCTCAGCGACTTTTTTCTTCAGTTCCTTGATCTTGTCGTGCAGGCGCAGTTGCAAGATGTTATATGCTTTATGGCCCTGGCGTTCCTCTACCTTCTGCAAGGCATCGATATTCCAAGGGTTGAGCACCAGCGGCTTTTCGCAGATGACATCGCACCCCAGGCGTAAGCCATAACGTGTATGGGCGTCATGCAGGTAGTTGGGCGTGCAGACGCTCACATAGTCGATCTTTTTGCCCAAATCGTCCCTCAACTTGGTGTTGTGCCGGTCGAACAGTTCCTGTTCGGTGAAGAAGGCTGCATTGGGGAAATAGCTGTCCAAGATACCTACGCTATCATTCTTGTCGTAGGCGGAAAGAAGGGTGTTACCCGTTTCTTTAATCGCTTTTAAATGGCGCGGTGCAATGTAACCTCCTACGCCAATTAGGGCAAAGTTTTTCATTAGAGGTTGTTCTTTTCGATATCCTTGAAGTATTTCACTGTTCCATAGGTCATCTCATCACAGGCCGCATCGTCGCATACGATGATGCCTTTAGGGTGCATCTGAAGTACGCTGACGGTCCACATCTGGCTGACAGCGCCTTCAATGGCATGAGCCAGGGCGCGTGCCTTTCCGTGCCCGTTGGCCAGGATCATCACCTCGCGGCTATCCATCACGGTACCCACGCCGACGGTGAGAGCGGTCTTCGGCACCTTGTTGATGTCGTTCTCAAAGAATCTGGAGTTGGCGATGATGGTATCGGTGGTCAAGCTCTTCACGCGGGTACGGGAGGTCAGCGAGCTGCCGGGTTCGTTGAAGGCGATGTGCCCGTCAGGACCGATGCCGCCCATGAACAAGTCGATACCGCCATAACTCTTGATTTTCTCTTCATAGCGGGCACATTCGGCAGCGAGGTCTTTGGCGTTGCCGTTGAGGATGTTGACGTTTTCTTTCTTGATGTCGATGTGTTTGAAGAAATTGTTCCACATGAAGCTATGGTAGCTCTCCGGATGGTCTTCGGGGATTTGGACATATTCATCCATGTTGAAGGTCACTACGTTTTTGAAGGAGACTTGGCCTTTTTTGTAAAGTTTTATCAGTTCCTTGTATGTTCCAATGGGGGTGGATCCTGTGGGAAGTCCGAGGATAAAGGGCTTTTTTGCCGTGGGCTTGAAAGCCTTGATGGTTTCAACGATGTGGTTGGCTGCCCAACGCGACATCTTGTCATAATTCGGTTCAATAATAACTCTCATATAGTTAGAATTTAAAAGTCAAAATAACATTAGGAATGCTTTTGGAGTTTGTTGATGGAATCGATGAATTCCTTGGTTTCTTGTTTGATTTGTTTGACAAACGAAATATCTTCGATCCGTCCGATGACGGCGATCTTCTCTTCCTCGTTGCGGAAAGTGCTGCTGCGGATCGGGTTGTCGTAGTCCTTCTTGCGGGAGATATAGACTTGGTCGCAGATATATTGCTGGATCACCTTGGCTTTTTCCAGGCAGTCGTTCCACATCTCTTTGGTAAGAACGTCGGTTTCGTCCTTGTGAAGGAACATCAGTGCGAAATAGGCGTGACGGAGTTTTTCCATCTTGTAACGGTCCCATAGCTGGTCGTAGCGTTTGTGGATGTCTTCCCAGGAGTTGAGCACGCCTTTTTTGATGTCGGTGCGCAGCTGATCGACATCCTCTTCCGGCATGGTTTGTCCGCCGAGGTTGATCCATTTTCTGAGGCGTTTGCCTTTCATCATCTTGACGAGTTGCTCGATGCTGGCGTCTTCATGGTTTCCCATATATTGGATGATGTTTTTCGCGGCATAATAGACGATCATGTCACCGTAGGCATGGTAGGCCTCGTAAGGTTTCAGGATACGGACACGGCGTTTGCTCTTCTCGATGTTTTCGCCAAACACTTCCAAGTTCTTGCATACCTCGGGTTCGTTGTCGAGAAGGTTCTTCCCCATGGCTCTCAGGTCGTAGTACTCATGGGTGTCGGGATCTTGGCCTTGAGACCGGAGGTAGGCTTTGGCAACCCATACTTCCAGCAGTTTTCTCGCTTCGATGGTCTCTTCGATGGTGTCGGGCGCAAAGGTCTCGAATTCAATGTTTTGGATCTTGCGTTTTCTAACGTCGCGCTTTTGGTATTTCGAGGTGTTGCGCGCGATGGCAAACATGTTGTACATCCACCAGTAGGCCGGCATCAACTCCAATTCGTTGGTCTTGGTATTGTTGTTGACCAGGCAGAACGGCAGCATGATGTTGATTTCGTTGGGGTAGTCGGCTTTCGACAACAGGGTGAAAGAAGCGAACTTGGAGGAGTGCTTGATGCTGGAGCACAGGCCGGGCCAGAAGCCACGAGAGGCGACAATCTCGCCGTCGGTAGCGCGGCTGTTGTGGTTGGAACCGAGGGTGGCACCGGCAGCCATGTTGCTTTGACCCATGACGCATGCGGAGATCAGGAACGAGTTGTTGTGATGCTGTTCGTGCGAGGGGAAGATGAGGTTGTTGAGTACCTCGCAGCAGGAAATGGTGGAGTTGTCGCCCAATACGGAATAGATGAGTCGTGCGCCGTACTTGAGGTTGCAGTTGTCGCCCAGCACGAAACGCGTGGCCACCACCGAATAGAAGATGTGACAGCCATAGCCGGTGACACCGTTGACCAGGATGACACCTTCGCCTATCTGTGAAGGCTCCTCTTCGGAGGAGTTGATGGTGACATTTTTGAGTTTGCTGGCGCCTTTGATGTAGCAGTGGGGACCGATTTTGGCATCCTTGAGGATCCAGCAGTTCTTGATGACGGCCGACTCGCCGATGGTACCATAATAGCCGCGGTGGGTGTCGAACCCGTTGTTGGTGATGTCGAACAAACGCTGTTGCAGCGGTTTGTCATCGACGTATTTCGCCCACAGATAGGCATCGGCGGTGATCATGCCGTCGAAAGGCAGGATCTTGCGGCCTCCGTTTTCGTTCATCACCTCAAGCCAGACACGCACGTCTTCAGGTTCGCCTTCCTTGATGATGCCGTTGCCGAACTTGGAATGGTCGGTGGTGGAGATCTCCTGGATGTTGAACAAGATGCTTTGGTCGCCGATGATGTAGTTGGCCATGTAATGCACATCATGGATGGCTACGTTGTCACCGATGTCGCAGGAGATGACGCTGCTGTTGGTGATGCCCACCGGGACGCGCAGGTCGTGGTACTGCAGGATCTTGTTGGTAACGCAGCCGATACGGCACATCCCGAAGAAATGGTTGTTGCGGATCATGTTGGTGTCAAACTCTTCGGTAACCCAGATGTCATCCCAGTTGGTGGCGGAGTTGCTGTTTTTGACGAGACGTTCAATCTCATCGGAATGCAGATGACGCCATCCATTGGTGGGTTTTTTGACCTGTTGGTTGCGGTAGTAGTACTCATCGTGACCATCATGGAGATACTTCTCATCGATGAAGTTCTTGTAGATCCTGTCGTACGGTAGTAGCGTTACTTTGTCCATATAGTTAATTTTTAGTTTTCCGTTTTTAGTTTTCCGTTTTCCATTCCCCCATACCCTTCCGGGTTATTCTTCTGCCAGTTCCATGCATCGCGACACATCTCTTCCAAGCCTAATTCGGCTTTCCATCCCAGTTCTCTCTCCGCTTTGGCGGGGTTGGAGTAGCAGATGGCGATATCTCCGGCACGGCGAGGCTTGATGCTGTAGGGGATGTGAATGCCATTGACTTTCTCAAAGGTGTTCACCAGCTGGAGGACCGAATACCCTTGGCCTGTGCCGAGGTTATAGATGGCGCAACCGCAGTTGCTCTCAATGGCTTTCAGGGCAGCCACATGGCCCTTGGCAAGATCCACGACATGGATGTAGTCGCGAACGCCAGTGCCGTCAGGTGTGTCGTAGTCGTTACCGAAGACCCCTAACTCAGGTCGTTTGCCCACAGCCACTTGGGTGAGGTAAGGCATCAGGTTGTTGGGGATGCCGCTGGGGTTCTCGCCGATGCGGCCACTCGGATGCGCTCCGATGGGGTTGAAATAGCGCAGCAGCACGACATTCCATGCCTTGTCGGCGCGTTGCATGTCCATCATGATTTCCTCAAGCATGCTCTTGGTTTGTCCGTAAGGGTTGGTGCAATGGCCTTTGGGACACTCTTCGGTGATGGGGATGATGGCAGGATCGCCATATACCGTGGCAGAAGAGGAAAAGATGATGTTTTTGCAGCCGTGTTGGCGCAGCACATCCAGCAACGTCAATGTGCCAGAGAGGTTGTTTTCATAATACTCCCAAGGTTTTTCCACCGATTCGCCAACAGCTTTTAAGCCCGCGAAGTGAATGCATACATCGAAACGATGCTGGTTCATCACGCTGTTGAGGCCGTCTCTGTCTCGGATATCCACCTGGTAGAACGGGATGCTTCTTCCCACGAGTTCCTCCACCCTTTTCAAAGCGGTTTGCGTTGAGTTGCAGAGGTTGTCCACCACGACTGCCTCATGGCCTGATGCATACAGCTCAACCAATGTATGCGATCCGATGAATCCCGTTCCTCCAGTGACTAATATCTTCATTTTAATATTAAAAACCTACAAAAATACAAAATTATCAAATGTTAACACCTTCTTTTCTTTTTTTTAATAATGTTTGCTAATTTTGCAAAACAAAGCAAAGCCGTTATGATACTATGTCTTGAAACAGCCACCCCCACCTGTTCCGTGGCGATCAATGATGGGTGTAAAACCATAGCCCTTCGTGAATGTAAGGGTCAAAATGCTCATTCTGAAAAAATTACAATCTTTATCAAGGAAGTGATGGACGAAGTCGGGTTGTCGTATGACCAGTTGGATGCCGTGGCGGTAAGCAAAGGTCCCGGTTCTTATACGGGACTTCGTATTGGCACCAGTACCGCCAAAGGTGTGTGTTATGCCGCTGGAATTCCGCTGATGGCGGTGGACACATTACACGCCATGGCCTACGGAATGCGTGATCGGCTGGGTGACCAAGTTCAGCCGGACGACCTCTTCGTCCCCATGATTGATGCCCGTCGCATGGAAGTGTATTGCGCCGTGTTCGATGCTCATTTGTATCGCGTGAAAGACACGGAAGCGGTGGTGTTTGAAACGGAAAACGGAGAACGGAAAACGGAAAATTCTCCACTCTCCGTTTTCCGTTCTCCGTTTTCCGTTCCCCCTCGTCTTTGGCTTTTCGGCGACGGAGCTCCGAAACTCGAAACAGTATTTTCAGAAGATCCAAAGATTCAAATCGTTGATGATTTCACGCCTTCCGCATCATATATGGCGGCGCTTTCAGATCAGGCACTACTAGCCAAGGATTTCGTGGATGTAGCGTATTTTGAGCCTTTCTATCTCAAGGATTTCGTGGCTGGGAAACCCCATGTGAAAGGACTTTGAAACGGAAAACGGAAAACGGAGAACGGAAAACTATGAAACGCGTCTTTTGTTGTTTGATAATGGTATTTTCACTTTCAATGGTGAAGGGGCAAGCACCACATTTATTTGAACATACCTATCCTTTTGTTGAGCAAGAAGATTCCCGCATTCGTGGTTTGATGAACCATGTTTCCATGGATAGTCTGACCGCTATTATTGAGCATTTGCAGTCTTATCACACGCGTCAGTGGAACAGTCAGATGGTCTATCAAGTACAGGACTGGCTTTACAAAATGTATGAAGACTGGGGTTTCGACACGGTTTACCTTCATGATTTTCCTGTGGTCTATCATGACACACTTTATGAGACTTCTGACAATGTGATTGCTGTCAAACGCGGGTCGCTCTATCCCGATGAATATGTGGTTTGCGGTGCACATTATGATTCTTACAACAAAAATCCAGGACTGCCTGATATCTTACAGGCTCCTGGAGCTGATGACAATGCTTCTGGCGTTTCTGGCATCCTTGAAACCGCTCGTCTGCTGAGCCATTGTAGTTTTGAACGTTCTGTGATGTTCTGCAATTTTGCCGCCGAGGAGATTGGCTTGGTTGGCAGTGAGGCTTTTGCAAAGGACTGTGCTGCCCAGCAACTGGATATTGTGGGCTATTTCAATCTCGACATGATCGGTTATCTGGAAGAGGGCAGCGAGATGAAGGTAAACTTGCTTTATACCAGCCAAGATTCTCTTCTTGCCCACTATGTCAAATCCTTCAGTCGCCTTTATTATCCAGAGATGCCCATTTATCAGAGTTGGCTGGAATGGGGCGACAGCGACTATTCTTCGTTCAACCGCAGTGGCTATCCAGCCATCCACACTTTTGAGGATACCCACCATAGCTCTCCGTTCATTCACACTCCTGACGACATCTTGGGGGTGAGTGTCAACAGCTTGGATCAGGCGAAACGTTTTACGGAACTCAATCTTGGTTTGGTGGCTACCTTGGCGGGATTGGTTTCCACTTCGGTCGAGGAGACCGACTCCGAAACCTTGGTGCTTTATCCGAATCCTGCGAAAGGTAGAGTTATTGTGAAAGGGGGCTCCTTTCGCCAAGTGGAGGTTTATAACTTGCTAGGGCAACGGGTTGCTGGAACGGAAAACGGAGAACGGAGAACGGAAAACTATCTGGAGCTTGGGGATTTGGTTCCCGGGGTGTATGTTGTTCGGGTTTTGTGTGACGATGGATCGACCCTATCCCGTAAGTTGGTCGTCGCGGGCCAAGAATAAAAAAGAATTAGAGAATTGGAGATTTCTTATATGGCATCTTTGACCTAGTCAAAGACGAAATCTCCAATTCTCTAATTCTTGATCCTCAGGCTATATTAGTCCCCCAGGGTGGCGACCATCACAGCCTTGATGGTGTGCATACGGTTCTCGGCCTCGTCAAAGACGATGCTGTTCTCGCTTTCGAACACGTCCTCGGTGACCTCGATGCCGTTCAAGCCGAACTTCTCATAAACGTCGCGGCCGGCCTTGGTCTCCAGATTGTGATACGAAGGAAGGCAGTGCATAAACTTGCACTTGGGGTTGCCTGTCTTTTTCATCAGTTCTGCGTTGACCTGATAGGGCATCAGCATATTGATGCGCTCTTTCCACACGCTGTCGGGCTCGCCCATCGATACCCAGATGTCGGTGTAGATGAAGTCAAGACCTTTCACGCCCTTCTCCACATCGTCGGTGACGGTGAGCTTGGCGCCGGTTTCCTTGGCGATTTCCTGGCACTTCTTGACAAGATCTTTGGCCGGTTGCAATTTCTTGGGG
>JAGCPJ010000013.1 GCA_017965765.1 Bacteroidales bacterium | reverse complement strand
TATTTATAGACGAGTTCGATGCCTACTTGTCTGAACATCTCTTCTGACTCTGCTCCGTCATGGTAGCGGCGTTCGCACACCACACGTACGATGCCGCAGTTGATGATGAGCATGGCACAGGTTCTGCAAGGGGTCATGCGGCAGTAAAGGGTGCTACCGTCCAAGGCAATGCCTCTGCGGGCAGCCTGACAGATGGCGTTCTGTTCCGCGTGGACGGTGCGCACGCAATGTTGGGTTACCGAGCCATCTTCGTGGATGGTCTTGCGGAAGAGGTGTCCCACATCGTCGCAGTGGGGAAGGCCCTTTGGGGACCCTACGTAGCCAGTCACCAGAATCTGTTTGTCCTTGACGATGACACAACCGCTGCGGCCTCGGTTACAGGTGGCGCGTTCCGATACGGTATCAGCAAGGTTTAGGAAATAGTCGTCCCAGGAGGGACGGACATGCAATTGCGTAAGCACTTTTTCCACCTGCTGGTGCAGCTCGGGGATGGAACCGTCGTTGGTGAACACGAAGTCGGCTTGTCGGATGCATTCGCCAAGGTTTTGCTTGTTGGGATCCGTGGCGGTCATCTCGCGTTCTTCGTTGGCCACAAAGGTCTCGAAGTCGATATGGTCGGTCTCCGATCCGCGCAGATAAATACGGTCGTAACGGATCTTGCGGTCGGCATCGACAGCGAAAAGGTAAAACTCGCCCTTCTGACGGAGTGAGGCGATCTCGCCCGGGGTGCGCACGCTCTCGATGACAGCGTTCTTGCCGTTGGCCTTTGCTCTTTCGTAGAGTTGGTCGGTGATGTAACTCGGCGTGTGTGTGGCGCGTAGTTCATTGCCCATGGCGGTCAAAGTGTCGCGGTTCACCTCTTGGCCTCGTTTTTCGATCTCTTCAGCGATGAAGGCTCGCACGGAATAATGCACGAAACCTCTTTCTTTGACCAAGTAATCGACGATAGTGCCTTTCCCAGCCCCTAACGTCCCTGTAATCCCAATAATAATCATATTAATTCTCCGTTTTCCGTTTTCCGTTAACTTGTTCCTTAATCTCCACTACCCATTTCTTCACATCGGTGGGTTGGAAATGCTCCATCTTTTCCAACAGTTCCTTCGGGTCGTCGCTGACGATGAGGTTTTCAGCGTGCTCCTTGCGCATGAAACCTTCTTTGGCGATGTGGTCGATAAACTGGACGATGCCGTCGTAGTATCCGTTCACGTTGAAAAGCGCTACGGGTTTGTCGAAGACCCGAAGTTGGCTGAGAACGTATGTCTCGAAGAACTCGTCCATGGTGCCGATGCCTCCGGGCATGGCGATGAAGCCGTCAGCCATGTCTTCCAAGACTTTCTTGCGTTCGGCCATGGTATCCACCACGATGAGCTCGTCAATTTCCGAATGGCCGACATGCATGTCAAGTAGATGTTGGGTGATGGTGCCGGTCACTTTGCAATGTCTTTCCATCATGACATCTGCGATGACCTTCATCAGTCCCACACTACCTCCTCCAAAAAGGAGTTCACATCCGTGTTCGGCTAATACTATTCCCAGCTCGGCGGCTTTCTCGCGGTAAATGGGGTTGAACCCCATGCTGCTGCCGCAAAAGATGCAAATCTTCTTCATTGATTGAATTTTTTGCAAAGATAGTTTTTTTATCTTTGCCTATTAAATCTTTAAACTGGAACGGCGAATTTTACGAATTAAACGAATCTTGAAATTATGAAGAATATCGGCATCCTTGGCGCTATGGCGCAGGAAATTGATGAGGTAAAAGCACTTTTGACGGAAAAGACCATTGTGAAGATTGCAAATCGCGAGTTTGTGGTAGGCAAGATTGGCCATGTGCGTTGTGTGGTGGCCTTCTCCAAATGGGGCAAGGTCGCTGCCACCATCACGGCCACCTTATTAATACAGGAGTTCGGGGTGACGGACCTGTTTTTCATTGGTACTTCTGGTGCCCTGGCAGATGGCTTGAAGGTCGGTGACATTGTCATCTCCAAACGGCTTGTGCAACATGACTTGGATGCTCGTCCCATGATCACTCGGTTTGAGTTGCCGCTGCTGAACCGCATCTATGTCAACAGTGACCCTGCGTTGACGGAATTGGCTGGCAAGGCAGTCTCCAACTTGTTGGAGCGGGGCGTGGAAAAGATGGTGGGAGCGGAAGCTGTCAAAGAATTCAACTTGGCGCCCACTTTGTATTTTGGAGATATTGCTTCGGGGGACCAATTCATCAACAGTGACGAAAAGCGTCAGGAGATTCTGGGCTTGTTGCCCGAGGTGCTTTGTGTGGAGATGGAAGGTGCTGCGGTAGCGCAGGTGTGTTTGGAATTCAACGTACCTTTCACGGTGATCCGCACCATCAGCGACACGGCGGACCACAATGCCCGTGTGGATTTCGGGAAGTTCATTGTCGAGGTGGCCAATGCCTATTCGCGTGCCATCATCGGAGAGATCACGAGGCTGCTGTAAAACGGACCCGTATTTATAACATGGCGGCTACGCTTCCAATCAGCAGGAAGAGGACGATGGCAATAACCCATCCTACGGTTTTTCTCGTTCCTTTTGCGGAGTCTATCTTTTTAAGTCCAGGAAGCAGCTGCTTGAGCGAGAATTTTTTCTGGGAAGGCAGTCGCCGCCGCACCAATTTGCCATTGGGCCTTTTCTCGAAATACAACGGTTCGCCGTACATCATGGCCTTGCCCGCACCCCCTGCCAACACGATGGCCATGAACACTGGGATGATGTACCAAGCCGCCCCATAGCCGAGGTGAAGGGCGGAGAGGGGCTGCCCCTTGAGGAGTTGTATCGGTATGGCGATCAGTACCGGAAGGAAGGTGAGGAGCAACATCCCGACCACGAGTTTGAGGATGCGCCCAAAGGTGAAGAACTTCAACTCGGAAGGGACTGGACCTTGTCCGAAGTTGGCAAAGAACTCCGTTCGGGTGTCGTTATGGGAGGCTTTGGTTTTGGGGAAGGTGATGATTTCGTCAATGATCTCAGCGTGATGGCGGTTGTGGGCGACGGCAAAAAAGATGAGGCCGAAAACGAGGGCGAGTGCCCATGCCAGTCCCATGCCTGCCCCAAAAAAGGATACTGCACCAACAACAATCGTCGCTAGGGTGGGCCAAAGCCACCATAGTTTGGTGAGGTTTTTCTTTTTCCCTGTGGCGATGGAGACCTTGCCGGTCTGTCCGTTCACCGCAGCGGCGACACCGTTCTTGCATTTTACCAAATACACTGGCATCAGCGCAGGAATGGATTCGTTCTCGTTATCGTCGAGGAATACGGTCATCTCTTTGGTGCGTACTTTTTTGGAGAGGTCCTGATACAGTTCGGCACGGGTCTCTTCTCCGATGCGGGCATTCAAAGCCTCGCCCACCACATTTTGGACTTTGGCCTTTTGGTGGTTCAGGAAACCGAAGTCGAACTCCCTTGCCTCGTTGAAGTCAAAAGGTTCAATGCCATCAAGAAACAAGTTGTCCCAGTCTTTGGAGACGTTCACTGCGGTATGGCTTAGGTAGGCTCTAAAAGGATAATGAGCCGCCGATCCATCCTGAAGGCTGATGCCCAGGTTCCCGTTATAGCCGCCACGGACGATATGATAGGGGAGGTAACAGCCTGTGAAGCGGTGGAGGTTCTTTTCGATCAGCTTAGCTGCGGGATTACTTTTGTTCTTGGCAATCCATCCCGTCAGTTTGTTTTGTGCTTCTTCTTGGGTGATCTTGAAAGGAAGGATCACTTCGGGCAGGTTGTCGTCGGTAAAAGAGGCGTCGATCATGGTGTTTTGGCAGAAAGGACATTGTGCCGAGACATCTTCACCAGTGGCCATGGTCTGGGCACCACAGCTGGGGCAAGAAAAGGTTTTTACTTTTTCAAAATCCTGTAACACAGCCTCTTGGCGAATCTTTTTCCAACGGCGATATTCCGCTTTTTTCTCAACGGCATTCGCCTCGGCACCGCAATGGGCGCAGCAATATTTCTGTTTGACGATGTCGAAACGCTGATCGCCGCCGCAGTATTCGCAACGAATCACCAAAGGGTTTTTGACGGTGGTTTCCATATTCTTACTTCTTATTTCTTACTTCTTGCTACTGTCTTCTAATCTAATGATCTCCCAAAACATTCCCATCCCCACCTCCAAAATGTCATCCGGGAAATCGAACATCGGGTCGTGAAGGGCTGGTTGCTCCAAGCCTGAACCGATGCCAAAGAAGCCTATCGGACAGACACTTCCGAATCTTCCGAAGTCCTCCGACCAGCGGAAAGGTTCGTCGAGGTGACCGAGGTCCAGTTCCAAGTTTTTGGCGGCCTGCTCAATCACATGAACACAGTTGGCGTCGCTGTTGGTGGCGGCAAAGGCCTCGTGTTCGGAGAAGCTGAAATCAAACAAGTAATCCTTGGCTTTGGCGCGGCAAAGCTCGATAATCTGACGGGCCATCACTTCCAGATTGCGATCGTCGTAACTGCGCAGGGTGAGCCAAATCTCGGCATGGCCGGGGGCGACACCAAAGGTCTCTTCGCCCAAGGTGGCATGGGTGATGACGAAGGTAGTCAAAGGCCTTACGGCTTGCAGCTGTTCGCGTTTTTTCTCCAGGTGATGGATCAAAAGGGCCAATAGTTCCGAGGGGCTGTGTCCTGTCTCGGGTTGCGAAGCGTGGGCCGTTCGTCCGTCGAAACAGAGTTTCAGGCCAAAGGAAGCCGCGGCAAAGCACCCCTCCTTGACCATGATCTTGCCTTTCTCGAAGCCCGGGAGGTTGTGCAGTCCGTAGGCTACATCGGGCTTGATTTGTTCAAACAACGGATCTTCCAAAATGGCTTTGGCGCCTTGCCCCGTCTCCTCAGC
>JAGCPJ010000012.1 GCA_017965765.1 Bacteroidales bacterium | reverse complement strand
GGCATCGACCCCGTGACCTACGCCGCCACCATCAAGTTCTTCGAGAACCTGATGCTCTTGTTGCATCCCTTCATGCCGTTCATCACCGAGGAAATCTGGCATGCCATCGCCGAGCGCAGCGAAGGCGATGACATCATCATTGCCCAGCAACCCAAGGCTCAGTCCGTTGACGAAGCCATCCTGAAGCAGTTTGAGTTCACTCAGGAGGTCATCAACAATGTCCGTAAGGTACGTTCCGACAAGAACATCGCCTTCCGCGATGCCATCCAGCTCGTGGTAAAGGGCACGGCCAATAAGGACTTCGATTGCGTCATTGCCAAGCTCTGCAACGTGAGCGAGGTGAGTTATGTGGCCGAGGCTCCTGCTGGTGCCTTCGGCTTCATCGTGGGCAGCACCGAGTTCTTCGTGCCGCTCACCGGCAGCGTCGATGTCGAGGCCGAGATCAAGAAGCTGGAAGAAGAACTGAAATACGCCCAAGGCTTCCTGAAGAGCGTTGAAGCGAAACTCTCCAACGAACGCTTCGTGAGCGGTGCTCCTGCCGCCGTGGTTGACAAGGAACGCAAGAAGAAAGCCGACGCCGAAGCCAAGATCGCTGTGATTGAACAGCAGTTGGCTGGATTGAGGAAATAATAAAAATGCCGCGTAAACCGCGGCATTTTTCATTTAATGGCACCCTGAGCAGCCCTCGCAGTTGCCTCCGCAGCTGTCGTTGAAGTCCTCGTCGGTGGATTCGCGGACATCGAGGATCTCGCCGCTGAAGCAGAGATGCACCCCGGCTAAGTCGTGGTTGAAGTCCATCTTCACATGCTTGTCGCCGATCTCACGGACGATACCCATGATCGGGCGACCGTCGCTGGTCTGCATCATCAGCTGAGCATCAACCTTCACCATATCCATCAAAACATCGTTTTGCATGAACATCGACTTGTCGAGATCCATCACATAGTTCTCGTCACGCTCACCGTAGCCCTCTTCGGGTGTCAGGTAGAAGCAATACTTGTCGCCTGGTTCCTTGCCCATGAGATTCTCCTCAAACTTAGGAAGCAGCTGATGCATGCCGAAGATGGCAACAAACGGGTTCTCCTTGGTGGCCTCTTGGATGATACGGCCGTTTTCGTCTTTTTCGCGCAGGACGTAAGTCATCGTCACTACGGCTTGGTCTTGAATTTTCATAGATTTAAAGATTTAATATTTAAAGATTTAAAGATTTTCCGTTCTCCGTTTTCAGTTTTCCGTTTAATAAGTTCCATACATTTTACGCAATACCCATTCGATAGCAGTAAGGCCTATCAACACAAACAAAATCCACTTGGAATGGATCAAGTCCTCGAAGCGGGTCTCATGGTGTTCCACCGAGGTGATTCTTGTGTCTGCCTTCAGGTCTTCCAGCAGCTGCGGCAGTTGATCCACGGTATAGCATTTCCCGTTCGTGGCCGCCGAAAGCCCCCTCAGCCGTTCAATATCCGCCTTGAGCTGTTGGGCTTCGATACCCATCGACACCACGGAGAAGGCACCCGAAGCGGTGATTTTCCTTCCTGCCAAGCTGGTCTCTGCTTGGTAGGAATACAATCCCTCGGGCAACATCCCCACATTCAACTCATAATCGTGTTCCCGTTTGGAAAACTGATAGTCAAAGGTCTCCCCTGACTTCTTATTTACGATCTGAAGCGACACCTCTGGTTCCGTCACCACCTCATTGCTTGGGTTGCGAAGCACTGCCGTGACCATCACCGACTCGTTGCTGTAATACTCTTCTTTGAAGTACACCTCCAGCCCATCGTCCTTGCTCGTCATCAGATATTTCATCGTTTTGGAAAAGAGCTCGTCGAAGAGCACGTTGTTGCGGTCCTGGTAATAGTTATACAACCGCCAGCGCCAGAGATTCGTTCCGAACAGAAAAGCCATCTTGCGGTCGCCTTTGAAGAAGGACATCAGCGGCAGTCCCGACTTCATGCCGAGCACATCCTGCATCAACAAGTCAACATGTGCCAGCCGCAGGTCGATTTCCAGGTGAGGCAAGGCCAGCGGAGGGTATTTCCCGATCTGTTCCTTCAACTTGTCGTTCAAGGTAAACGTACCGAATGCCGTATTGTAGAACGCCCTCACATCGAGCATGGTATTGGTCACACCCCTGTGGAGTTCCACGGCCTGCTGCAACTTATTCAAGGCGTTGACATCGGTAGCGTTACCCACCACGACCAGCACAGGGAGCTTCTTGTTCTTTTCCAGTTGCGCTGTAAGACCCGCCACGTCCGTATGCGCGGAAGGCGTCTGATGGAACACCACAAGCTGATAGCCGGAGAGTTCAGGGATCTCCTCCCGACCCAGCACGAAGTCCATCTCACAGTCATCGCTGAGCACGCTTTTGAATGCGCCGAGGTCGGGATGCGGCGCGTCGGCAATGCACAGCACCTTGTACTTCTGGTCTTGAACCTCCACGAAAAAGCGCTTGACGTTGTTCAGCGGCTGCGACTCATCTTCCAATCCCTTCAACTCCACTTCAAGTTGACGCACCCCTGGTTTTTCGGCCTCCAACATGAAGTCGATTTCCTTGGTGAAACGGTTGGAGTTCACCTCAATCTCTTGTTGGTTGCCGGGGCGGCCGTCCTGCGAAAGCGTCAGCACCATCTTGTTACCCGCACAATCGTTGGCTCCGACCACCACACGCACAGGATAGGATGAGCCCAGCGACACCTTTTTATTATAGCGAACCTCCTTGAGGAACAGGTCGGGATACGACATCGTGTCGCCCAACACCACCGTATGAATGGGAAACGCCGATTTCTCAGCAAGAAGCGAGGGCTCAAAGCCTCGGTTATAGACGCCGTCGGAGAACAACAATACCGCGCCCACATTGCGTTTGTAATATCTTCGCTCCACCGATTGCAACATCGAGGAAATGTCCGTCAACTGCTCCGAGAAATCGAGCGATGCACCCTCTCGCACCTCTTGTCCGAAGGAATAGAAATCCACTTGGAAATCACGGCTCAAGGCCTCAAGGAAAGCGGCAAATTGGGCAGGATACTCATGCTTGAAAAACGAAGAGTCCTTCGAAAGCACGATGGAAGCCGAGTTATCGTGCGCCACCACCACGGTAGGTTGTTCTACAGCACTGACTTTCTGACGGATATAGGGATTGAACAGCAGCATGGTCACAATGCCACCGATCAAAGCGCGCAGGATAAAAAGCACGATGGTAAGCGGTTTCCCATAATGCTGCTTCTTGTTCTTGAAGTACAAGAGCAAGGCGAAGGCGACACCTACCGCTGCAGCAACCAGAAACATCCAAAACGGGATTCCTACCTTCATGGCTTAATCAATTGTGAATAAACATGCATAAGGTCGCCGATCACTTTCTCTTTGGAGAACGAGGCAGCTTGGTTGAGCGACATGACGCTTTTCTGCTGACGAAAGGCGGCATCGGAAGCCAGCTGACGAATCGCTTCGGCGAGACCGTCAGCATCCCTGGGATCCACCAGCAAGGCGGCCTCCCCTCCCACTTCGGGAAGCGAGGAGACGTTGGAACACACCACTGGGGTACCGCAACACATCGACTCCAAGACGGGAATGCCAAAGCCCTCGAAGAGCGATAGATACACACTGCATACCGCCTCGGCATAGAGGGCTGGCAAGTCGGCAAAGGCCACGCCTTCCAGCATCTTGACCCTCGAGGAAAGACCTTGCCGTGCAATCTCTTCCTCCACCGTCCGGGCATAGCGTTGTTGCTTCCCTACGATCACCAGATGAAGATCCTCGTCCAACGCCTTGAAGGCCTTGACCACGGTGCGTTGGTTCTTGCGTTCCTCGACCGTGCCAACGCAAAGGACGAAACGCCCAGGCAATCCATATTTCGAGCGCACCCATTGGCGTGTCACCTCTTCGACGGGAGCCGTAAATTGGGGGTGGCACGATTGATGCACTACGCTGATCTTTTCTTTAGGCACTCCCAGCATGTCGATGAGATCCCGTTGGGTCTGACCGCTGACGGCGATGATATGGTCCGCCCGAGTACAGGCATAGCGTTGTTTGTTTTTGTATATTGCCCGATCCACTGCAGGGAAATGCTGCGGGTAGCGCCACACGGCGAGGTCGTGCATGGTGACCACGGCGGGTAATCCAGCGGGAAGACCGTGAGGCAACTCGTGACTCAAGCCGTGAAACAGGTCGAGACCGTCGCGGCGGATGGTCCGAGAGACACCGTATGAACGCCATAAGGCATTGCTGCCGAGGTGAATTCCAGGTTCAACCACACTGACTTGAGGACAGTCGCTGAATTGAGACCGGAAGCTGTCTTTATGATAAGGGGTGTAAAGGCAGAGTTTCAACTCGGGATGCAGTTCAGCCAGACCACCGATGATCATGCGGCTGTAGTTTCCCAAACCCGTAGCATTGCAAAAAGCCCTTTTCGCGTCAAAGCCGATCACCATACCTCATCGAAGTTTTCGTTTTCCAGCACTTGGGGATCGCGTTTGTATTCAAGCACCCGAGCATATTTCAGATAGGCGTTCATGGACATGGCGAAGGAGATGGAAAGGCCGTCGATTCCTCCCAGGATGCCCCCTCTGAGAAAGTAATTCTGGAAGAAGGCGGCAAAAGCATGGAAGAAAGGTGAGAAGGCATTCACTCGCCTACCGCTCTGATAGATGATCTTGGCACTACGGGAGCTGAAGGATTTCGCCTGTTTGGTAAACATCTCCCCGATGTTTCGGTAAGCATGATGAAGGATATCCGCCTTGAGCCGACAGCTATTGGACGATGGCACCGAGGCATGTTGCTTGGAGTTGGTATAGCGTGTCCTGTCAGTACGGTACAGCCGGATCAAGTAATTGGGATACCAATGGCAGCAACGGATCCACCGGCTGCCGATAAAATTGCGGCGACGGACGGCATAAGCCTCAAAGGGGGTGTTTTCCAGGTCGAGCTCGTTGATGGCGGCAGCCAGTTCAGGCGTGACCCTCTCGTCGGCGTCAAGGCTGAAGACCCAGGTGTTGGAGGCCAAAGCGATGCCCACGTTTTTCTGAGGGCCGTCGCCAAGATAAGGCTGTACCAGGGTCTTGGCACCCATCGCGGCAGCCAACTCCACCGTGCGGTCTTGGCTGCAAGAGTCCACTACCACCACCTCATCACAAATCTGTTGAAGCGAAGCAATACATTCGCAGATTTGCTTCTCTTCATTCAGCGTGATGACCAATCCAGTGATCTTGCCCATGATATTCCTATTAATAAAATGCAAATATAATCCTTTTTCGGGTACAACAACAAAAGGAAATGTGTAATTTTGCTTCAACAAACCCAAACACCGCTCGGCCATGACCATCACGTTTGAAGAAGAAGTTGAACGCACCGTGTCTTTCCTAAAGGCAGGGAAGACCATATTATACCCCACCGACACCATCTGGGGTGTGGGGTGCGATGCCACCAACAGCAAAGCCTGCGACAAGGTCTTTGTTGTCAAGAGAAGACCTGCCAGCAAAAGTCTCATCATCCTGGTGGACACCGCGGACCGGCTGGCCGACTACGTGGTCAACGTACCAGCCATTGCCTACGACTTGATCAAAGCCGCCAAGAATCCACTGAGCATCATTTATGCCGAGGGCAAGAACCTCGCAAGGAATGTCTCCGCTGACAAGAGCATCTGCATCCGGGTAGTCAACCACGACTTCTGCAAGGAAGTGATCCGTAGGCTTGGGAAACCTATCACCTCCACCTCGGCCAATCTCTCCACGCAGCCGTCACCCTTGACTTACAACGACATCTCCTCCGAGATTAAGCAAGGCGTGGACTATACGGTGCAATTGTATCACGACGTCTTGGCCAAGCCCAAAAGTTCGACCATTATCAAGCTCAATGAGGATAACACGTTTGAGATAGTGAGGAGTTAGGAGTGAGGGGAATGCGGAATTAGGAATGCGGAATTAAGTGTGAAGAGAATTATTAGTAAGAATATGAGAAAAGGTAAATTATTAATATTATTTGGTTTTTTATATTTTTGTTTTGTGACAATCAATATAAATGCACAAAACAATAGTCAGAGCAATGGACAAATGGGGGCACAAAAATTTGCCACCACGCTGTATTTGATTGACAATTTCTATGTGGATACGGTCAACACCGAGAAGGTGGTGGAAGATGCCATCATTGCGGCGTTGAAAGAGCTGGATCCGCACTCCGCCTACCTCTCAAAGAAAGACGTGGAGAAAGCCAACGAGCCGCTTGTCGGCAGCTTTGAGGGCATTGGCGTGACTTTCCAGTTGATCCGCGACACCATCACGGTCATCGGCCCCACACCGGGCGGTCCGTCGGAGCGTGTGGGCATCATGGCAGGCGACCAGTTCATCAAGATCGACGGTCAAGACGCCTTCGGTAAGAAGATTGACAACGAATATGTGCAGAAACACCTCAGGGGGAAGAAAGGTTCCAAGGTTACGGTCAGCGTGAAGCGCGGCAAGAGCAAGGAGCTGATGGACTTCGAGATTGTCCGCGACAAGATTCCGTTGAACAGCATCAACGCTGCTTTCATGATGGAAAACCGCGTGGGATACATCAAACTGGACCGTTTTGCCCAAGAGTCCTCCAAGGAATTCCAGAGTGCCTTGGAAAAGCTGCGCAGCCAAGGGATGAAGTCGCTGATCCTCGACCTTAGGAGCAATTCGGGGGGCTATCTGAACACGGCCATCGACATGGTTGACCAGTTTTTGAAGAAAGACCAACTCATCGTCTATACGGAGGGTCTTCATTCCAACCGCCAGGAATGGAAGAGTTCCGATGCTGGTGCTTACACCGAGGGCAAGCTCGTCGTCCTCATCGACGAAGGTTCCGCCTCGGCCAGCGAAATCCTCTCCGGAGCCGTGCAAGACCACGACCGCGGGGTGATCATCGGCCGCCGTTCCTTTGGCAAGGGGCTGGTACAACGTCCCTTCAACCTCCCTGACGGTGCCGTGATCCGACTGACCACGGCGCGATACCACACCCCTACCGGACGCTGCATCCAGCGACCCTACGAAGAAGGCGTCGAGGAATATTACAAGGACATGAACAAGCGACTGAAAAACGGCGAGTATTTCCATGCCGACAGCATCCATTTCCCTGACTCACTGAAATATAAGACGGACAACGGTCGCACCGTCTATGGCGGCGGAGGCATCATGCCCGACCTCTTCATCCCTGCTGATACCAGCTTCAACAGCAAGCTTTACACCGACTTGGTCAGAAAAGGCGTGTTCAACAAATACACCGTTGACTACGCCATGCTCCATCGCGACCAGTTGAAAAACGACTACCCCGACTACCACCAGTACCTTGACCGATTTGAGGTAAGTCCAGCGATGATTGAGGAATTGAAGCAAGCTGCATCCAAGGAAAAGATACAATGGAACGACGAGGAATTCCAACATTCCGAAAATTACATCAAGTTGCAAGTCAAGGCACTGATCGCCAGAAACGTTTGGGAGATGCAACAATACTACGAGGTGACTTTGCGAGAAGACCCTGTCATCGCTAAAGCCCTCCAAGTACTCAGTAACGACAAGGAATACCGAAGATTGCTCCGGTGAATTCCTTGTATTTTTAAAATTAATTAATATAAAAATCACAAAAAAACTCCCGTTTTTCGGGAGATTTTGTTATTTTTGTCGCCTTGTTAAATCGAAAGTGTATTCAAAAACAAAGATAATTAAATATATTTATTCATTAACAATCTACAACAAATGAAAAGAATCAGTTTACTTTTCTCAGCATTCCTCCTGATGGGAATGTTGCTCAGCACCCAAGCCATGGCACAGGGCCGTATCAACTTGAATGCTGCCAAATCACTGCAAGAGTGCACGAACATCACCGATGACGGTTTCCGTGCCACTTTCTCATTCAATGCTATCGAGGCCAACGAGGTCTCTACTGAAAATGGTGTGTTTTCCAACCTCAGGATGGACGGCACCTACCCCGCAGGCAATGTGGGAGAACCTTCACTCCCCGCTGTCCACCAATTGATCGCTGTTCCTTTCGGAGCCAGCAACGTCAGCGTTAAAGTCCTCAGCTATACCACTACGCAGTACAGCTTGAACGATTACAATATCCATACGGTCATGCCCCAGCAGCCTTCTGTCAGAAAAGACATGAAGCCTGAGGATGTCAAGTTCGTTTACAGCGAAAACGCCTACGCTCAGAAGAGCCTCAGCCAGCGTCCTTTGACCTATTTCGAGACCCTGGGCAACATGCGTGGCATCCAGGTCGGTTCTCTGACCATCAACCCCGTCAACTACAACCCCGTTGACAACACCATCGAGGTTTACAACGACATTCAGGTTGAAGTCAGCTACAATGACTATGACAAATCCGCTGCCGAAGGCGAGTTCCTCCGCACTTTCAGCCCCTATTTCTATACGGTTTACCGCACCATGTTCAACTGGCGCGACGACGTCTATGACCAGCACCCTGACCTCTATCAGGTCCCTGTCAAGATCTTGGTCATCGCCAACCGTATGTTTGAAGACTGCCTGCAGGAGTGGATCAGCTGGAAGACCTTGAAAGGCTTCTACATGGACGTGAACTACACCGATGAAATCGGTACCACCGCCTCAGCCATCCGCCAGTTCATCCAGCAGAAATATGCTTCTGACGCTCCGACCTTCGTCATCATCGCTGGTGACAAGAACGAAGTGGCCGCCAGCTACACGGGCACCGAAAGCCACTGCGTCAGCGACCTTCAGTACATGAGCATTGACAACGACCTGTTCCCGGACATGTACCACAGCCGTTTCACTGCTGAGAACGTGCAGCAGATGCAGACTATCCTTGACAAGACCTTGCTCTATGAAAGATATCAGGACCTTCCTGATCCGAGCTATCTGAGCAACGTGTTGCTGATTGCCGGTTGGGACAGCTATTGGACCGCTTACGACGGTGCTCCTTCCATCCAGTATGCCTTGAACTACTACTACAACACCGAACACGGCTTCAACGAGATCAACTACTGGCTTGGCCAGCCTTACACCAACTGCTACGCCAGCATGAACACCGGTGTCGGCTTTGTGAACTACACCGCCCACGGTTCCAACACCAGTTGGTCCGATCCGAGCTTCACGGTCAGCAACGTGAACGGCCTCACCAACGTTGGCAAGCCTTTCCTCGCCATGGGTAACTGCTGCCAAGCTGCCGACTGGGGTATCTCCAGCACCTCTTTTGGTGAAGCCATGATTCGTGCCAACAGCGCTGCCGCCTACGCCTACATCGGTTCCTGCCCCAGCACCTACTGGTATGAAGACTACTACTTCACCGTTGGTGCCACCAACGTCTTCGGCCAGATGCCTACTTACGAACAGACCGCCTATGGTATCTACGACGCCGTTTGGGACAACGATGTGTTCAACACCGTTTCCGCCATGCCTTTCATTGGCAACATCGCTGTGTGCTACGCCCACGCCGGTGGTTACCAAGGCTCTGTCTCCGACAGATACTACTGGGAATCCTACCACGTGTTGGGTGACGGCTCCGTGCTGCCCTACCGTGTCCAACCCACTGAGAACACTGTCAGCCACATGGCCATCTTCCCCATTGGCATGAGCACCTACGAAGTGACCGCTGAACCCGGTTCTTACGTGGCTGTCAGCAAGGACGGTGTGCTTCACGGCACTGGCCTCGTCGATGAGTCTGGCGTCATCAACCTGGAAGTTGAACCTGTGTTGAGCGCTGGCGATGTCACCATCTGCGTGACTGGCCTCGACAAGATCCCGTATATCGCTACCATTCCCGCCGCAGCTCTTGAAGGCGCCTACGTTTCCGTTGACACCTACGCCACTACTGGCACACCTCATGTCGGCGACGAAACCGAACTGGCCATCACCTTCAAGAATGTCGGTACCAGCGCTGTCAGCGGTGAATCACAAGTCACCCTGAGCTGCGATGATGAGAACCTCACCATCCTCAACGGCACCGGCACCTTCACCGGCCTCGATCCTGAAGCCACCGTCAACGTGGAAGGCTTCACCTTCAAGATTGCCGAAGGCATCGCCGACGGCACCAAGTTCACCATCAACACTTTGGTCACCAACGGCACCGACAGCTGGGAAGGCCGCGTGAACGTCACCGCTTGCGAAGCCATCCTCGAATACCAGAACATGGCTTGGGCTGGCAGCTTCGTCCCTGGCGAGTCTGTGGGTGTCACCTTCACCATTGAAAACACCGGACACTACATGGCCACCAATGCTTACGCCAGATTGAGCACCACCAGCGAGATGGCCACCATTGAAAACGACAGCATCTTCATTGGCAACATCGACCCGACTGGCAACGCCCGCGTCACCTTCCAAATCAACATCGACCCCACCTGCCCTGAGACAGAGGTCATCAACCTCATCTTGAATTATGCTTCTGACGGCCTCCTTGGCGGCGAAGTGGAAGAGACCATAAAGAACAGCTGCAACGTGGTGTTCAACCTCGTGGACTCCTACGGTGACGGATGGAACGGAAACGTCCTGACGGTCAGCTTCAGCGACGGAACTCCTACTGAACAACTCACCATCGGTGAAGGCAACTCCGCCAACTATACCTTGGAGATCGGCAATGGTGTCCACGTGACCCTGGGTTGGATCAGCGGCAGCTGGACCAGTGAGTGCTCCTTCTCGGTGCGCTACGAAGATGGCGATGTCATCTGCGAAGCCAACAACCTCTCTGCCAGCTGGAGCTATGAATTCGACTGCAGCTGTGGTAGCGGCACCCCGATGACCTTCGATCCCATCACTGAGCTTGCCTATGCTGTGGAAGGCCTCAACCTCACCTTGACTTGGACAGCTCCCGAAGGCGCCACTTCCTACACCATCACCCGCAACGGTGTCGAGCTTGGCGAGACCACCGAAAACACCTACGTGGTTGAACTCACCGACGAGACAGTCTATACCTACTGCGTCATCGCTAACTACAACAACGGCATCGCCGTTCCTGAATGCGTCACCACTGAGGAAGACATCCTCGATGTCAACGAAATCAACGACAGGGTCAGCGTCTATCCTAACCCCGTCAACAACACGTTGTTCATCGTCTGCAACTCCGAGTGCAGCTATGTGCTCTACAACGGCATGGGTCAGGAGATGGCCAGCGGCACCGCCCAAGGCACCCAGTCGATCAACGTCAGCGAAATGCCTAAGGGCATCTACTTCCTGCGTCTTACCACTGGCACCCAGGTGAATGTCCAAAAAGTCGTTGTCGAATAATTACAGTTTTAGGGGGCGGACCTCCGCCCCCTTGGTTTCAAATAAAAAACCCTGACTTAAACAATGAAAAAAACCTTATTTCTCATGCTTGCCCTTCTCCTCGTGGGAAGTGGTTTTGCTCAAAAAGGCCCTCAAACCAAGCTGATCTCCAGCTCTGAAGAACGCATTGTCGTCGAAGTACAGCTCAACGGCTACAACACCACCCGCGTCCAGACCCCTCAAGGTGAGCAGCTGATCATCAGTGCCCCTGGCATGTACGCCATGCTTGAGGCTGGTGCCCCTGACCTCCCGATGTTCCCCATCCCGGCAATCATCGGCGACCGTGCTGAAATGACCGTCAACGTCATCAATGCCGATTATACGGATTACACCAATGTCAGCATCGCGCCTTCCAAAGGCAACTTCAGCCGCCAGATCAACCCCAACGATGTGACTTACACCTATGGTGCGATGTATCAACAGGACGCCTTCTATCCAGCTACACAAGCTTATCTCGAGGCTCCTTACATTTATCGTGACTTCCGTGGCCAAAACATCATGGTCCGTCCTTTCGCCTACAACCCTGTGACCAAGACCCTGCGTGTGTATGACCATATGACCATCGAGATGGCCAAGGTCAGCGACAATGGTTTGAATCAGAAAGCCTCCCGTAAGAGCAACACCATGAAGGTGGATCCCGAGTTCAAGGCATCATATAACCGCCATTTCATCAACTTCGGCGCTACCGAGGCGAAATACACGTTTGTCTCTGACGCCGGCTCGATGCTCGTTGTCGCTGCTGACCAGTATGCGGATGCCATGCAGCCCCTGGTAGCATGGAAGAACATGTCTGGCCGTCCCTGCACGCTGGTAACCATCAGCGAAATCGGAAGCAACAATGACACCCAGATCAAGAACTATATCCAAAACCTGTATGAAAACGACAACCTCGAATTCATCCTTCTCGTTGGCGACCTCTCTGATGTGACTTCGCATTCCATGAGCAATGGCCGTTCCGACAACTGGTATGGTATGCTGGAAGGCACCGACAACTACTGCGAAGCATTTGTCGGCCGTTTCTCCTGCAACAATATCACGGATGCCGAGACTCAGGTGAACAAGGTTTTGTATTATGAAAGAGACATGCCTGCCGGTTTGACTTGGCTCAACAAAGGTTTAGGCGTCGGTGCCAATGAAGGTGCTGGTAGCGGTCACATGGGCGGTGAAGCCGACTATGTACACGTGGACTACATCCGCGACACCCTGCTCCACTACACCTATGAGGCCGTTTCACAGCAATACAGCGGTGTCGGCGGCGGCACCAGTGCTGGCGCCATCAGCGCCGACCTCAATGCTGGTGTCAGCATCGTCAACTACTGCAACCACGGTTCACAGACCAGCTGGGCAGTGGCCAACTACAGCAACAGCAATGTGAATGCACTGACCAACGACTATATGTGGCCTTACGTCATCTCCGTGGCCTGCAACAACGGCCAGTTCGACGGCACTTGCTTCGGTGAGGCCTGGCTACGCGCCACCAACAATGCCACAGGCGCCCCCACCGGCGCTCTCGGCGGCATGTTCAGCTGGATTTCACAACCCTGGACACCTCCTATGACCGGTCAGGACGAGATGATCGCCATCTTCACGGAATGGCGCAACCTCGACCAATTCCACCACACCATTGGCGGTATGGCTGAAAACGGCAACATGAAGATCTTGGACGCTCACCCGTCAGACAACGGTTCCACCCACAACACTTGGATCAACTTCGCTGACCCGTCCACGATGATGAGAAGCGACAATCCTGTGGAAATGGAAGTCTCCATGAACCCCTCCACACTGATGATCGGCATGGATGCCTGCACCATCAGCACTGATGCCAACTTCGGTATCGTCACCTTGTCCAATGAAGAAGGTGAAGTCATCGCTTCCGACTACCTGGTCGATGGCGAAGTCGAGCTCCACTTCAATGCCCTCAGCACCGTGGGTACCTACAACCTCGTCATCATGGGTTACAACAAGGTCACCTACATCAGCCCCATTGAGGTTCTCCCCTCCGAAGGCGCTTTCGTCTCCGTGGCTGAGTTCACTCCCGATGCTGCTCCGGTTAACCAAGAAGTCAGCATGAGCATGAGCTTTACCAATGTTGGTGCCGATCCTACTGTTGGAACCACCACGATCAGCATTTCCTGCGAAGATCCTCTGCTGCAGATTGTCAACGGCAACGCCGAATTCGGCGTCCTGGCTGCTGGTGAGTCCATCACCTTGGAGAATGCTTTCAGCTTCATGCTTGATCCGAGCGTCT
Organism: Bacteroidales bacterium; assembly: GCA_017965765.1. GTDB lineage: Bacteria > Bacteroidota > Bacteroidia > Bacteroidales > F082 > Limimorpha. The sequence goes on along the minus strand of JAGCPJ010000012.1, from coordinate 37,335 downwards.
CCGACGGCGACAAATTCCAAATCGACGTCACCATGACCTGTGGCGATGCTGTTTGGACTGGCAAAGCCAGAATCACCGCTGCCAAAGCCGTGCTGAGCTACGAAGGCACCAATTGGGCCGGCACCTTCACCCCCGGTGAGGATGTTACCCTGAGATCCTCCTTCAAGAATGTCGGTCACTACGCAGCCAGCAACGCCTACGCTGTGATCCATGCTGAAAGTGAATACATCACCATGGTTACCGACTCTGTCTATGTTGGAACACTTGATCCGGAAGGTCTTTCCAACTGCCATTTCACCATCCACATCGACGAGAACTGCCCTGCCACCGAGTCTTTGACCATCGTTGTCAACATGTATGCCGATGATGTGACTGGTACTGAGAATGAAGTGGTTTTGCGCAACAGCTGCAATGTGGTCTTTGACCTCGTTGACTCCTACGGCGACGGATGGAACGGCAACAAGCTGACTGTCAGCTTTGACGATGGCACCCCCACGCAACAACTCACCATCGAGAGTGGCAACATGGCTTCTTACACCCTTGAGATCGGCAGTGGCGTCCATGTCACATTAGGCTGGATCAACGGTAGCTGGACCACTGAGTGCTCCTTCACCGTCCATTATGAAGACGGCACACCCATTACCTCGGCCAACAACCTGTCCGCCAGCTGGAGCTATGAATTCGATTGCAACTGCGGAGGTTCATCCGTGGTAGTTACCTACGATCCCATCCAGAACCTCTCCTACGAGGTTTCCGATCACCTCTTCACCCTGACCTGGGATCCCGTCAGCGAGAAAGGTTTTGAATACTACAGTGTCACCCGCAATGGCGTCGAAATTGCTCAGTTGATGGAACCCGTTTACACTGAGGAACTGGCCGATGAGTCCATCGTCACCTTCTGCGTCAGCGCTGTGTATAACGATGGCGAATCTGATGCAGAATGCCTCACCACTGAGGAAAACATCCTCGCAGTTGAAGAGGCCAGCGGCAAGGTCAGCGTCTATCCCAACCCGGTGAACAGCACCTTGTTTATTAATGGCAACACCGAGTACAGCTATGTCCTTTACAATGGCATGGGTCAGGAGATGGCTAGCGGCAACGGCCGTGGCGCCCAGTCGATCAACGTCAGCGAAATGCCTAAGGGCATCTACTTCCTGCGTCTCACCACGGGCACCCAGGTGAACACCCAGAAAGTCGTTGTCGAATAACCGACACAACGTTTCAAACAAAGAATCCCGTCAGTAATGGCGGGATTTTTTTTGTGCTTGATTGAGAATTATTTCTATCTTTGTGGTAATAATCCAAATAGGCTTTCCATGAAGATCAAATTTATCGGTGCAGCCAAGGAAGTCACTGGAAGTAAGCACCTTATCACTACAGACCACGGGAAGAAGATCCTGCTCGACTGCGGTATGTTCCAAGGCAAAGGCTTGGAGACCGACGCAGCCAACCGCAATACGATGGTTGATCCCAAAGAGGTGGATTACATCATCCTCACCCATGCACACATCGACCACTGCGGTTTGATTCCCTATTTCTATAAAAACGGATTCAGGGGACAAGTCGTCTGCACAGACGCCACACGCGATCTCTGCAACATCATGTTGCCCGACAGCGGCTTCATCCAGGAAAACGATATGGAGTGGTTCAACAAAAAACGCCGTAAACAAGGACTCCCCGCATTAGAGCCCATCTATACGGAGAAAGACGCCCGTGAGAGCATGGACCTGTTCCTGAGTGTGGCTTACAACCATTATGTGTTTCTCGACAACAACATCAAGGTCAAGTTCAACAACACCGGTCACCTCCTGGGTAGCGGTTGCGCCACCATTGAAATCGACGAGGGCGGCGAGATGACACGCATCGCCTACACGGGTGACATCGGGCGCGAGTACAACTACCTGCTCCGCTCACCAGAGCCCTTCCCGCACTGCGACTATCTCATCACCGAAGCCACCTACGGCAACAGGCTCCACAGCGACCGAAGCAATGCCGAGCAAGAACTCTTAGATATCATTTACCATACTTGTGTAGAAAAAAGAGGCAAATTGATTATTCCTTCCTTCGCGGTAAGCCGCACCCAGGAAATCGTCTATCTGCTGAACAATTTCTATAACGAAGGCAAACTTCCGGAGAAGATTCCGGTATTCGTGGACAGCCCCTTGGCGGTCAACGCCACCGAGATCTTCCGCCTGCACGTCAACCTGTTCAACGACGAGGTGAAGAACGTCATTGAATACGACCCCGACCCCTTCGGCTTCAACAGCCTAACCTTCATCCGTGACGTCAACGCATCAAAGGCATTGAACGCCCGCAAAGAGCCCTGCATCATCATCTCCGCCTCGGGCATGATGGAGGCGGGACGTATCAAGCATCACATCGCCAACAGCATCTCCAACCCCAATAACACCATCCTGGCCATCGGCTATTGCTCCCCCGAGACTTTAGGGGCAAGACTGTTGGCCGATCCCCGTCCCGAGACCATCTCCATCTTCGGCAATGAATACACCGTAGCCGCCGACATCTACTCCATCGATGCCTTCAGCGGACACGGTGACTATCATGAGTTGGTCGATTACCTGAAATGCCAAGACCCCAGCAAAATCAAGAAGACTTTCTTGGTCCATGGCGACCCTGATGCGTTACAATACTACAAACGCGTGTTGCGGAAAGAAGGCTGGGAAAACCTCGTCATCCCCGAACCCGGCGAAACCTTTGAACTCTAAACCCTAAGCTTATGGCACAGAAACCCTCGATCCCCAAAGGCACCCGCGACTTCCTCCCCGAAGTCATGGTGCGACGCAACTATATCTTCGACACCATCAAGAGCGTCTTCAAACGCTATGGTTTCCTGCCCATCGAGACCCCTTCGATGGAAAACCTTAGCACCCTGCTCGGCAAATACGGCGAGGAAGGCGACAAACTGTTGTTCCGCATCCTCAACTCAGGCGACTTCCTGTCAGGCATCCCTCAGGACGGCACCCCGTTTGAGTCGCTGAAATTGGCCAACAAAATCACGGAAAAAGGCTTGCGTTACGACCTCACCGTGCCTTTCGCTCGCTTTGTGACGATGTACCGCGACCAAATCGCTTTCCCTTTCAAGCGCTACCAGATCCAACCCGTGTGGCGCGCCGACCGTCCCCAAAAAGGCCGTTACCGCGAATTCTGCCAGTGCGATGTCGATATCATTGGCAGCAACTCCCTCTTGAATGAGGCCGAGTTGGTCAACATCGTCAATGACGTATTCAACAATCTGAAAATCAACGTTATATTAAAAATAAACAACCGCAAGGTATTGGCAGGCATCGCTGAATACATCGGCAAGTCGGACGCTTTGGTGGACATCACCGTGGCCATCGACAAGCTCGACAAGATCGGCATCGAAGCCGTCAATGCGGAACTCGCCGAGAAGGGACTGGAACCCGAAGCCATTGAGAAGCTGCAGCCCATCCTCTTCATGAAGGGCGACACCCGAGAGAAACTGGCCCAACTGAAGCCGTTGCTCAACAACGAAGTGGGTCAGAAAGGCATTGAAGAATTGGAGACACTCTTTGACTACATCGATGACATGGAATTGAGCATCGATACCGAGCTCGACCTCACGCTGGCCAGAGGCCTTAACTACTACACTGGAGCCATCTTCGAAGTGAAGGCCAAGGACTTCCCCATGGGCAGCATCTCGGGTGGCGGACGTTATGACAACCTCACCGGCATCTTCGGTCTGCCCAATGTTTCCGGCGTGGGCATCAGCTTTGGTGCCGACCGCATCTACGATGTACTGGAAGGGCTCAAGCTCTTCCCCGAGACCATGTCGGAAAGCACCCAGGTCATCTTCCTCAACTTCGGGAAGAACGAAGAGCGGTACTGCTTGAAATACCTCAATCAAGTCAGGAAGCACGGCATCAACGCGGAGATCTATCCCGATGCCGCCAAGATCCAGAAACAGATGAAATACGCTGACCAACGCGGCATCCCCGTTGTCGTCATCGCTGGCGAGACTGAAGTCGCAGAACAGAAATTCACCGTGAAATGGATGAAAGAAGGCAAACAAGAGACCGTGAACGCAAACCAACTGGTAGAAACAATATTAAAATAAGATAGCATGAAAACCCATTACATCAGCTCCAAAGAGCTTACATTCAAACAAGTCAACGAAATCCTTACCCAGGGCTACAAGCTCGCCCTTTCCGATGAGGCCATCCAACGCATCCAGCATTGCCGTGATTACCTCGACAAGAAGATGGAGAACCCTGAGAAGCCTATCTACGGTGTGACTACCGGCTTTGGTTCCTTGTGTGACCACAGCATCTCGAAGGAAGACTTGAGCACCTTGCAGAAAAACCTCGTGATGTCGCATGCCTGCGGCACCGGCGAGATGGTACCCGAAGAGATCATCCGCCTGATGCTTTTGTTGAAGGTGCAGAGCCTTAGCTACGGCAATAGCGGCGTTCAGGTCATCACTGTGCAGCGTTTGATCGACTTCTTCAACAACGACGTGTTGCCCGTGGTCTATAACCAAGGCTCCTTAGGCGCATCTGGCGACTTGGCGCCTTTGGCCAACCTGATGCTGCCTTTACTCGGTTTAGGCGAAGTGCATTACGAAGGCAAGATCGTCCCAGCCCAGAAGGTGCTCAAGAAGTTCGGTTGGAAGCCCATCACCCTGCAGTCGAAAGAAGGGTTAGCCTTGCTCAACGGCACCCAGTTCATGAGCAGTTATGGCACCTATGTACTGCTGAAGGCCTTCCGTCTGAGCTATCTCGCCGACTTGATCGGATGTGTCTCCCTGGAAGCCTTTGACGGGCGCATCGAGCCTTTCTTCGACCAGGTGCACCAGATCCGTCACCACAACGGACAGATCGTCACCGCCAAGCGTGTACGCAATTTCCTGAAGGGCAGCCAGCTCATCAAACGGGAGAAGAAGCACGTGCAAGACCCCTACTCGTTCCGCTGCATGCCTCAAGTCCATGGTGCCTCCAAAGATGCCATCGACTATGTCGCCTCTGTGTTCAGCGAAGAGATCAACGCCGTCACCGACAACCCGACCATCTTCCCCGATGAGGACCTCGTCATTTCTGCCGGCAACTTCCACGGACAGCCTCTGGCCATCACTTTGGATTTCCTGGCCATCGCTTTGGCAGAGCTGGGCAACATCAGCGAGCGCCGCGTGTATCAGCTGATCAGTGGTAAGCGCGACCTCCCCTCCTTCCTTGTTGCCGAGCCCGGCCTCAATTCCGGTTTCATGATTCCGCAATATGCTGCAGCTGCCATCGTCAGTCAAAGCAAGCAGCTCTGCACACCTGCTTCCGTCGATAGCATCGAGTCGTCGCAAGGTCAGGAAGACCATGTGAGCATGGGCGCCAATGCCGCCACCAAGGCGCTGCGTGTCGCCGAGAACCTTGAAAGAGTGCTGGCCATCGAGTTACTCAACGCCGCACAGGCACTGGAGTTCCGCCGTCCGCTGAAATCCTCCAAAACCATTGAGAACTTCGTTGCCGAGTACCGCAAGACCGTGGAGTTCGTCCGCGTGGACAAAGTGATGTACACCGAAATTGCCAAGTCGGTGGATTTCGTGAAAAACTATCCTCTCGCTTTTGACGACCTGAAAAACAAATGATGGAATTGCAACCCATAAGACGTCCCGTAGGAATGACAATACTCTTGGTATTGTCATTCCTCAACGCCTTGTTCAACATTTCCAGCGCCCCCATCCTCTATTTCGGGACGCCCATGATGAACGAGATGCTGGCCTCAGGAGCTTTTGAGGAATCCTTAAAGCCGTTTCTTGCCAACATGAGCGAAGCCGATGTGGCCGCCATCATGGACCGGGTGCGGTTCATGGTGGACCTCAACCCGATGTATTACCTGTTCAACTTCATATTGTATATCGGTTCCATGGTCGGCGTGGTCAAGATGTTCAAGTTGCAACGGCAAGGATTCCATTGGTACGCCATCGCCCAATTCCTGATCCTGATCAACAGTGTGTTCTTCATCTATTCGAAACAGACTGAGAACCCCTTCTTCAGCGAGTTCCTGACCACGGTGATGTTGATCCTGATCTACCATCTGTTCCTCAAGCGTATTGAACTGATGCAGCAACAGTCCAACAAAAACCAGGATCCTTATGTCTGAGCTACCCAAAGAAGGCAAGATCTTCAACCTCAAGCCACAGCTGACCCTGGCCATGAAGCTGGCGGCGACCTTTGCCATCACCTACTATGGCATGTTTTTCCTTTACACCATCCTGACCTTGGTGCTTTACCATTATTCCATCGACTCTTATTATTTCGGGGCCGATGGCGTCGGAGAAAGCCAGACCAAGGACTTCATCTATCTCATCATTGAATTTGTGCTCTGTGGCCTGTTGGTCTTCAGCCTGATTCAGATTTTCCGCAAGAAGATCCACGGGAAAGGCATCTTTGTCGGGGCCTCATTGATCCTCATCACCTTCCAATTGCTGACCACAGGCATCCATCCTTGGGTAAAATACGCCCTCGAGGTGTTGATGGTGCTGATCATCGCGCCCATCAACATCAAGAAAAGAAACAAAGAGCAAGAACATCAGACCGCCAAGGAATCAATCGCCAGCGAGTCAACCACTGGGGCTTCCTGATAGGGTTCCGGGACACCTGGTTCCCGTAATGCTTTCATCCAGTAATTCACTTCCTTTTCAAAGCGTTCCCTGTTTTCATCACTGATCGGGTTGGCCGGTGGCGATTCCAACTTCAGGGGATCGACGGGAGTGCCATTCTTGAAGACACGGAAGTCAAGATGCGGACCCGTTGAGGCACCCGTACTTCCCACGTAGCCGATGACCTGACCCTGTTTCACCCGCACACCCTCAGCGATGCCTTTGGCATACCCTTTCAGGTGCATGTAGCTGGTAGTATAGGTGTCGTTGTGCTTGATTTTCAGGTAATAACCTGCACCGTTGGCTTGATAGGCCTTTTTGATCACCACGCCGTCGCCGATGCTGCTCACGGGAGTCCCCGCGGGTGCGGCATAGTCCACGCCATGATGCGGACGGTAGTATTTGAAGACGGGATGCAGGCGGCTGTTGGAGAAGGTGGAGCTGATGCGACGGTAGTTCAACGGCGCTTTCAGGAAAGCCTTGCGAAGGTTCTCCCCTTTCTCATTGAAGAAGCCCAGCAGGCCGTCCTGTTCAAAGGCCATGGCGCGGATGGTGTCGCCCACGTGCACAAAGTTGCAGAAGATCACTTCTCCCATGCCCACGGGTTCGCCATCGATATATTGGCGGTCATACACCACGTCGAAGCTATCCCCTTCTTGGATACCGAAGAAGTCGATCGTCCAGGCATAGACATCTGACAGATGGGCGGCCAGTCCGGCGTCGCCACCGTTTTGGATTACGGCGTTCCACAATGAAGATTGGATGGAGCCGGAAGTCCTGGCCAGACGCACCTCCATCTCCTTTTGGAACCTCCAGGCCGTCAAGGAGTCGGTAAGGCTAAACAAGGCATAGTTACGGCGGTCGATCTGATAGATCCAGAACAACGGTGTTTCCAGGGTGTCGTTGGTCCTGAGGAAATAGTATCGGTTGCCCGAGCGGATCTTGGAAACATCGAAAACATCTTGATGGTTTCTGGCGATATGGTCGGTGACTGCCGGGCTGATCCCTTGATCGGAGAAGATGGTCGAAAGAAACTGTCCCGGTTCCACCTGACCTTCCTCGACGAACATGGAATCCACGCAGATGCCGTAGAAATAGGCATGTTCAACCTCGGCTAAGGTATCCGTTGGCAAGTCGGGATAGCCTGGTTCGCCATGGTGTTCACAACTGCGGCCAAGGCAGAGGATGGCCACAACAATTAAGATAACGGGTGCCACAATGAAGAGCAGCACCCGTTTCCAGTTGATTCGTCTAGAACTCATTTCTTCGCCTGTTCATAGCCGGCATGGAGCGCCTTCATGTTCACTTCCACGACATCGGCGCCTTTATTGCCAAAGATATGCATGATGGCATCTTCGACCTTCTTCAGTTCAATGTCGAGATAAGGCACCGTAGCGCCGAGGAGCACCATGTTGGAGCGAGCCTTGATGGCTTTGGCGATCTCGGAGGCATTGAAGCTGACCAAGTTCTTGATCTTGCCCAACTCCGCGTTCACCTTATCCATGTCCGGATAGTTCTTGATGTTGACGAAAGGCTCGTTATTGGTGATGATCCAGCCGTCCTTGGCCAGCCAAGGCAAGTAGCGGAGCGCTTCCATCGGTTCGCTGGAGAGGATGATGTCGGCCTGACCTTCGGGGATGACGTCAGCGAAGATCTCGTCGCTGGAGAGGCGGAGGTGTGAGAACACCGAGCCGCCGCGCTGCGACATGCCATGGATTTCAGACTGTTTGAGGTTGAGTCCCATGTTCAATGCGGCATCAGAGATGATTTTGGCCACGGAGACGATACCGTCGCCACCCACGCCGCACAATACGATATCTTTTTTCATAATTTCAAGATTTCAAGATTCCTAATTTAAAGATTTACTTCTTAAGATGCTTCTTCAGTTCGACGAGGCAGGTGCGGTGAGGGATGATGACGGAGACGCCGTTGTAGTTGACCTCTTCCTCGATGACACGCACATTCTCCTCATGGTTTTTCGGCAGCGGGACGATGTCGCGGATATGTTCCGGAGCTACGCCGAGTCCTTCACAGATCTGGCGGATCTTGTTGTTGGCGGAGGAAGGTTGGCCTCCTGTCATGGCGGTGATGTCGTTGTCGAGGATCATGACCACCACGTTGGCTTTCTCGTTGACGCAGTCGAGCAGGCCGGTCAAGCCGCTATGACCGAAGGTGCCGTCACCGATGACTGCCACGGCGGGGAAGATACCCACTTCGCTGGCGCCTTTGGCCATGGTGATGGAGGCGCCCATGCAAACGGTCGTCTGAATGGCACCCATGTTGAATCCCAGGGTATAGCAGCCGATGTCGCCGAACACCTTACCGCCTTTATGGTTGGCCATGACTTCGTTGAGGGCGGTGTAGCTGTCGATATGAGGACAGCCTTGGCAGAGCGCCGGGGGACGGTTGGTGACCACCTCGGGCACTTGGAGACCTGCGTCCATTTTCATTCCGAGGGCCTTGGCGACCTTCTCGGCATTCAGTTCACCGTCGCGACGGATGGTCTCGTCAAGACGTCCCATGACTTTCTTACCTTTGCCCAAGAAGCCCTTGATCAGCTCTTCAACGAAAGGCTGGCCGTCTTCGAGCACGAGGATTTCCTCCACTTCGTCGTAAAGTTTGTTGATCATGTCGTAAGGCAGCGGGTATTGGGTTACTTTCACCACGGGATAAGGGCATTTGCCGCCGGGGAAGTTCTCCATGAGGTAGTTGTAGGCGATGCCGGTGGTGATGATACCAAGTTTCTTGTTTTCGCCATCGATAAACTTGTTGTATCCCGAGGTCTCAGAAGCCTTGGTGAAGGCCGGTTGTTTGTCGATCAGGTCTCTATAGAGCCGTTTGGCGTTGGCTGGCAGGAGCACGAACGACTTGGCGTCGGCGGGTTCGGTCAAAGGATTCTGGGGACGGACCGGTTTGCGGACGACACCGGCGCGGCTATGGGCGAGGCGGGTCGGGATGCGGTAAAGCACCGGCGTACCCAGGGTCTCGCTCAGTTCAAAGCCAAAATGCACCATGTCGTAGGCTTCCTGTTGGTTGGAGGGTTCCAACATCGGGATCATCGCCCAATGGCCGTAGAAGCGGCTATCCTGCTCATCTTGCGACGAGAACATGCTCGGGTCGTCGGCAACCACCACGAGGACGCCCTTTGTGCCGATGATGGCCGCATTCATGAAGGGGTCGCCGCAGACGTTGAGGCCCACATGTTTCATGCAGGTCATGGCGCGTTTGCCAGCGTATGCCACGCCGATGGAAGCTTCCAGTGCCGTCTTTTCGTTGGCGCACCAGTTGGCGATGACGCCGAGTTCCTTGGCTTGCTTTGATTTCATTACATATTCCGTAATCTGGGTGGACGGTGTGCCTGGGTAACTGTTGATGGCACTACCTCCTGCATCGATAAAGCCCTGTGCTATAGCTTCATCGCCGAGTAACAATAATTTCTCCATGCTGTTTCAGTATTGTTGTTTTTAAGTAATTTTGTCAATGCTAATCGCACAAAGATAAGAAAAATATGCGATTTGGAACAAATTTTGCCGCAATAACTGTAACTTTTTTGAGTTTAATACGTATTACCTGATGTAACTGAAAAAAAATGAGCAACTACAAACGACTTGAAAGAGACCTTCGTAACAAGGTTATCGGGGGTGTCTGCTCCGGATTAGGAGACTATTTCGACATGGATCCCGCTTTTTGGCGAGTACTGTTTTGCCTACTGTTCTTCCTCGGTTGTTCGGGGCTACTCATCTACATCATCTTGTGGATTGTGATGCCGGCCAAGGATTACACGAATGTGCACGTGGACGCTAACGATCCGAATGCCCAGCCTTCTGAAACCCAGAAGAAAAAAAGAGGAAGCATGATTGCAGGTATGACCCTGATCGGCATCGGCGCCTTGGGGTTGATCACCCGTTATGTCCCTAGAATCAGCTGGCGTACGGCTTGGCCCATTATCTTAATCGTCATCGGCATCGTCCTTATCATTCCTTTTAAAGACAGAAAATCATGAAAAGCAGAAATTTGTTCGTAGGCATCCTGCTCCTGTTCATCGGTGTCGTTGCCTTATTGTCCACCATTGGCATTATCAATTTCCACTGGAGCATCTTCTGGAGGCTATGGCCATTCTGGTTCATCCTCCTCGGCATCTCGCTGCTTCCGGTGAACGAATACGTAAGGTCAGGCCTGCTAGTGCTTGCGCTAGCCTTGGGATGCCTGTTCTACCACATAGAAAACAGGAATTACGAAGGCAATGTCTTCCAGCGTTTCTTCAAGAGGCATTTCACCCAATGGACCTGGAATGACGACCATGACGAAGACGATGCAGATGACCAGACCTCATCCAACACGGCTGACTTTTTGGCAGCGCAGCATTTTGCAGAGCCTTATACTGCCGTGGAGCATGCTTCCATCGACTTGGACTTCGGTGCCGGGGTGCTGGAACTGAAGAGCCCTTGTGCGGAGCTGGCCAAAGTGGAAGCGGAGAGCAACATCGTCAAATATAGTTTTCGGACAGAACACAGCAGCAACAGTGCCGCTGTCTATGTCACCGGCACCGGGCGCAGCAAAGGCCTCAAGGAGAAAACATCAAACCATATCGACCTTTACCTCTGCGACGTTCCCGTTTGGGATTTCAATCTTGACATGGGAGCTGCCGATGCCACGCTGGATTTCTCCCCCTACCGGGTGGAAGAGATCGACATCAATGGCGGTGCCTGCAAGCTTGACCTGAAGGTGGGCGACCATGGCATCGACACCAAGATCGATGTGGAAACGGGCGCTTCCGACATCAACATCTCGGTCCCCTCCGGCGTAGATTGCCAAATCACTTTGGACTCTGCCATCACAGGCAAAGACTTCAAAGGCTTCGAGAAGATCGAACGCGGGCTATGGCGCACCCCCGGGTTTGGACAAGGCGCAAATACCATCACCATCGACTTGGAATGCGCTGTTTCCAACCTTTCGGTGGAACGTTATTGATTTTTTCTTGCCACATTCCATTTTTTCCCTTATCTTTGCGCTTTTATATACCACTACATAGGTTATGATCGCGCAAAGATTTTCTTTTCAACGGTTGCTTCTTACCGCAGCCTTCGTGTTGGCTTCGGTTTTGGCTTTTGCTCAGGACAACAGCATCAAGGGATTCGTCTATGAAGAATCCACCGGTGAGCCTGTCATGTACTCCAGTGTTTACCTGAAAGGCACCACCTTGGGATGTTCCACGGACATCAATGGCTATTTCAACATCACCAGGGTTCCTGACGGCACCTATACCCTATGCATTACCTGCGTGGGCTATATCAATGTAGAGGAAAAGATCTCCGTTGCCAAAGGGCAGAGCATCAACAAGAAGTTCATGCTGAAAGAAGCCAGCCAGACCCTGGAGACAGTTAGCGTGACCGCCGAAAAGGTGGAGGCGCGCACCGAGACGAAGACTTCGGTGATCACCGTCACCCCGAAAACCATCAACAAGATCCCGAGCATCGGCGGACAAAGCGACTTGGCGCAATACCTTCAAGTGGTGCCTGGCGTCATCTTCACCGGCGACCAAGGTGGACAGCTCTACATCCGTGGCGGTTCCCCCATCCAGAACAAGGTGCTGCTCGACGGCATGACCATCTTCAACCCCTTCCACTCCATCGGCTTGTTCTCCGTCTTCGACACGGACATCATTCGCAATGCCGAAGTCTATACAGGCGGTTTCGGAGCGGAATACGGAGGCCGCATCTCTTCGGTGATGGACATCACCACACGTGACGGCAACAAGAAACGCTGGACAGGAAAAGTCGGTGCCAACTGCTTCGGTGCAAAACTCACGGTGGAAGGCCCTCTCAAAAAGGCCAAAGGTCCCGACGATGCCGCGGTCACCTACGTGCTGTCGGCCAAGAACTCCTATCTGGAGCAATCCAGCAAGGTGTTGTATAACTACGCTTCCGAGACGGGACTGCCGTTCAACTATACCGACATCTACTCCAAAGTCTCGCTCAATGCGCCGAACGGTTCCAAGGTGAACATCTTCGGTTTCTCCTTCAACGACAAGGTAAACAACTACAAGTCGCTGTCCGACTTCAGCTGGAATTCTTGGGGTGCAGGTGCCAACTTCATCGTCATCCCCGGCAAAGCCCCTGTGATGATCGAGGGTAACCTCGCCTATTCCCAGTACTACGGACAGATGAAGGAGTTGAACAACCCTGACCGCTTCAGCAAGATCAGCAACATCAGCATGGGATTCAACTTCAACTACTTCCTCGGGAAAAACACCCTGAAGTTCGGCATCGAGGTCGCAGGTCCCACCACGCACTTCCAGACCTACAGTTACGACATCCCTGTCAAATACGACAGAAACGGCACGGAAATCGGTGCTTTTGCCAAATACAAGCTCGTGATGGGCAATCTCTTGCTGGAGCCCAGCCTACGTCTGCAGAAATACTCCGACATGCCCTTCTCACTGGAGCCCCGCTTTGCTGCCAAATACAACATCAACGACAACCTGCGTCTCAAAGGCGCCGGAGGCCGCTATACGCAGGACCTGGTGGCAGGCACCAACGACCGCGACGTGGTCAACCTGTTTTACGGATTCCTCTCGGGCAACATGGATACTCCCGGCACCTTCAACGGCAAAGCCATCCACTCCAGTCTGCAAAAGGCCAACCATTTCATCCTGGGTGCCGAATATGACCTTACCAACAACCTGACCATGAACCTGGAAGGATATTGGAAACAGTTTGTCCAGCTGACCAACCTCAACCGTAACATGATCTATGACGGTTCCCTTCCTGAAAACCTGCTGATTCCCGACCTCCTCAAGCGCAAGTTCATGATCGAGAACGGCGACGCCTACGGTTTCGATCTCTCCTTCAAATACGAAGACAAGCACTGGTATCTGTGGGCTGTGTATGCCTTGGGCTATGTCAATAGGCATTATGAAAAATACGAAGGTGGGCAAATCAACCTGATGACCTACCAGCCCCATTTCGACCGCCGTCATAACATCAATCTGATCCTTACCTATACGGCCGGCGAGCGGCGCGAATGGGAATTCAGCGGACGCTGGAACTTCGGCAGCGGCTTCCCCTTCACCCAAGTGCAAGCCTACTATGAATTCCTCAATTTCCAGGAAGGCATCTTCTTCGACTTCACTACAGCCAACGGAGAGATCAAGCCCATCTTTGCCGAGCTGAACCAAGGACGTCTGCCCAACTACCATCGTCTCGACCTCGATGCCAAACGCAAGTTCTTCTTCAGTGAAAAGACCATTCTGGAAGTTGACCTGAGCGTCACCAACGTCTATAACATGTCGAACGTTTTCTACATCGATATCTTCAAACCCAGCAAACCCGCCTACCAGCTACCCATCCTTCCCTCTATGGGTCTGACCCTCACCTTCTAAACCAGTCCAAATCATGAGAAGATTATTTATTTTACTGATAACCAGCATTTTATCAATAAATTGCATAGCCCAAAAGAGCGTTGACCCCATGGAAGACGCCGTCAAGCAGTTCTATCGCACCATGCAAGGTGACTACACGGGACATCCCAACGACTCCACCCAGTTGGCCATGCATATCACCCCGATCTGGGAGCAAGCGAACGACCGATTCCACTGGATGTATCTGGAAGTGATGAACACCGATACCAAGGAGATCCTGCTGCAAAAGATCCTGGAAATCCAGCCTTTGACCGACATCACGTTCAGGGTTGTTGCCCATGGCATCAAATCCCCGCAACGTTTTGAGGGCAAATGGCGCGAACCCTATTTTTTCAACGGCTTCAGCACTGGCATTCTTAAGGGCAAAAGCAAATTCGTGTTCCTCAAGACCAAGGATTTCGAATACCAGACCAACTGGAAAGGACGCAAAGGGCTGAAATGTTTCCCGGCTGGCGACAAGATCCATATCAAATTTGTGCAAGAGGACGAGCGTTGTTACATCCAGCGCGTCCCGAAGCGCTCCACCCGTATTTTCGGGACCACATTTTTCAAAGCCCTGACTGACTGAGTTTGAACACCCAGGCCGCAGTGCTGCGGAGATCACCATAACGAAGGCTGCCCGTTTCGATGACGAGGCGGCCTTCTTCGTAATGCCAAGGCAAGCTTTTGCCGCTGCCCAACAGGGTGACCTTCATGTCTGCGGAAGGTTCGTCAAGCTGCAAGACCAGCTGTTCCTCGGGATAGTCCAAGGCGATGGCATACAAGGTCCCGTTCTTTTGGGTATAGCACACACTGGGCTGTAAACAGATATAGCTTGCCTTCAGGCCCATGGTAGGCAGCATGGGACCCATTTGGAAGCCCTCCATCACTTGCTTGGGCATTTTTGTCGAGGACCAATAGAGGTGGATGCTAGCCTCAAGTTCGTCTTCCACGTAAAACACCTCGATCTTATGCTGGCCGGCAGAAAGATGAATCGAGCTCCAAGGTTGTTTACGGGCGTCCCAGATAACCTCTTGGCCATCGATCAGCAACCTTGCCTGGAAATCGGTTTCAATCTCAAAGGTGTAGTTATCCTCCGGGCAGAAGAAGACGCCTTGCCAATGCGCTTGGAAATGATCGCAGCTGATGGCGGGATCCGGCGAGTTGCGTTTCCAGTCGAAATCGATTTTGTCGTCGTTTCTGTCCACAGAGACCAGTTTCTTCTCGTAGAACTTCTTGTAAGGGCGGGTACCATAGATTGCTTCACCATTGATTTTCAGCCACTTGCCAAGATCGAGCAGGCGCTCTTGTTGGAGTAACGGGATTTTGCCATCGGCGGCGGGTCCCACATTAAGGGTCATGCCTCCACCCGCGGCCACCAATACACAGAAATGGCGGATCAGTTCATCGGAGGTCATGTAGTTTTCCAGCGGCTCGTTGCGGTTGAGGCCGAAGGAGCGCCCCAATCCTCGGCATTCCGCCCAGGGACGGTCGGTGAGCGTGATGCCCGCGCTATATTCTGGCGTACGGAAGCCGTGTTGTTGTCCCTCCCCCCAACGGTCGTTGACGATCGCCTCCTCGCCCACGGTATTGTAATACCAGGAAATCAGCTCGGTAGCATGCCATTGTTCCGCGCTGTTGCGCCATTCCCCGTCGGTGAAGAGGATCGTAGGTTTGTAGGCATTGACCAACTCTTTGAGCTGAGGAATCATGTGGGTATCGACATATTCGGCGATAACCTCATCGGGATCGACATACCAGCGATGGATGTTGCTTTTCCACTCTGGGAGGGAATAATAGAAGCCCATCTTCAGTCCCTGCTTGCGCACTGCCTCAGTCAGCTCCCCGCAGATATCACGGTGCGGACCCGTTTCCACGCTATTCCAGCCTGGGGCATACTGGCTCGGCCAAAGGCAGTAGCCATCGTGGTGTTTGGAGACCAGCAGCACATATCTCGCCCCGGATTTCCTGAACAGTTCCGCCCATTCCTCAGGGTTCCAAAGCTCCGCCTTCCACATCGGCGCAAAGTCCTCATACTGGAAGTCCTTGCCATAGATACGCTCCTGAAACGCCTTTCGGTCGTCGTTGGTCATCAGGCCACGGTAATACCATTCGGCATAGCCTTCTTTGGTGGCGTAGGCAGGCACGGAATACAAGCCCCAGTGGATGAAGATGCCCAACTTGGCATCGGAAAACCACTCGGGATAGCCGCGTTGGTTGATGGATTCCCAGGTAGGGAGGACTTGGGCTTGGTATGAGATGGCAGTGAAGGCCAGTGACAACAGGAGGAGGATGCGTTTCATGGCAACAGGATTTGGGGCAAATATAAAAAAAGTAGAGACGCAATGATTGCGTCTCTACGATTTATTGTAAACCAAACAATGATTAGAAATTGTAATAGATTCCAATGCGTGAAGTCGCCAAAACGCCTTGCAGCAGGAAACCGTCAGTTCCGTAGATGTTGTGGTCGTAACCAATCTTGGCGAAACGGAAGGCTGCCGTAAATTTATCCGTAGCCTGCCATGCAATACCGGGTTGGAGCATCACTGCATAAGCGTCTTTAGGTGCATCCAACAACGACAAATCGCCGGTCAAATCGACAAACAGAGAAAACTTCTTTCCAATAGTGCCACCCACGTAACGGACGTATGGTTCAAGATACAGCACGTTGGTAGTATAACCGCCACCGGTAGCCATACCGTAATCGATACCGAGAGCCACTTGCCATTGGTCATTGATGCAATAGCCTACTTCTGGAGCAAGCTCAATTGCGGTCAAACCTTTTTGGACACTTGCACTGAGGCCGCCACCTACCCAAACCTGAGCGTTGGCTGACATGATTCCTGCAAAAACGATTGCAAGCACTAAGACTAATTTTTTCATGATCATTTGATTTTAGTGAAACAATTATTGAATTAGGATTATTTTTCGATAAATGCGATGGTTTCTCCTTTGGCTACGCGTTTGCCTTGCTCGGCGGTCGCCTCAACGATTTTTCCTGGCCACAGGGCGTAAACAACTTCCATGCCATGTTCGCTGTTGATGGCGCAGAGGATGTCACCTTCCTTGTAAACCTTGCCTGGAGCGGGCGCGATCGACTTGTCGTCGAAGTCAACTTCCCACATCACGATGCCGCTGACGGGAGCAATGACCGGCTCGGCATTGGGATGACGGAGTGCGCGCAGGTCCGGGATCTTGGCCTCGCCGCCCGCCTTCTCGAACTTGGCCTTCATCTTGGCTTCCAGTTCCTGGTTGAAGCGGCGTTTGGCTTCGCCCGACTTGTACTCGCGATATTGTTTCTCGTGCATGGCGAACTCGAAGAGCTCTTCGTCGTCCTGTCCACGATCCCAGCCTTCCTTTTCCATCATCTCGATGAAGTGTGGCAAGGCGTTGGGATAGTTGTCCTGTGGGTTGCCAGTGAAGAACTCCAGCCCTTTCTTCTTGGCCAGTTCCACGATTTCCGGGGCGAGGGTGCCCGGCAACTTGCCTGCCTTGCCGAGGATCATGTCCCAAGCGGCGGGGTCGATGCTGGTCTCGTAACGAGGTTCACCCTTGCTGAGGGCGAAGAGGTTCATGAGGGCGATGTTCTTGGTGTATTGGCTGAACGGGGTAACCAACGGCGGGTTGCCCAGTTTCGGCCAGATGTCCTGCACCTCTTGGAACAGTTCAACCAGCATCTCGTCTTCGGTGAGTGCCGGCAGTCCCTGCTTCTCTCGGTTCATGTTGATGGCGGCGTGCACCGGCTTGAGGTCGGCCATGAGTGAGCCCATCATGCCACCGGGAAGGCCGCAACCCAACAGCAGTGAGTTGATATAACGGTTGCGCGGGTCGATCCAATAGCCGAGGAAGTCATCGATGAAGCTCTGTGTCATGCTACGGGCGGCCATATAGGTCTTCATGTCGATGTCCTTCACGAGGAAACCGGCATCCTTGAGCATGGCTTGGACGCTGATGACGTCGGGATGGACGGTACCCCAGGAGAGAGGCTCCATGGCGACATCGATATAGTCGCAGCCCGCTTGGCACACCTCAAGCACCGAGGCCATGGAGAGGCCCGGGGTGGTGTGTCCGTGGTATTGCACCTTGATTTCAGGATGGTTTTTCTTGATATGCTCGACGATACGGCCGAGGCTGACGGGACGACCCACACCAGCCATGTCCTTGAGGGCGATCTCCTTGGCACCAGCTTCAATGAGTTGGTCGGCGATATGCATGTAATACTCTGCAGTATGCACCTGCGAGTAGGTGATGCTCATGGCCGCTTGGGAGATCATGCCCGCTTCGTTGGCCCATTGGACGGACGGGATGATGTTGCGCACATCGTTGAGGCCGCAGAAGATGCGGGTGATATCGACACCTTGGGCTTTCTTCACCTTGTACATCAGCTGACGCACGTCGGCGGGGACGGGATTCATGCGCAAGGCATTGAGTGCACGGTCCAGCATGTGGCATTCGATGCCACCTTTATGCAGCGCTGACGTGAAAGCACGGACAGACGGGTTGGGGTTCTCTCCATAGAGCAGGTTGACCTGTTCGGCGGCACCACCGTTGGTCTCCACACGGTCGAAGCAGCCCATGTCGATGATCAATGGGGCGATTTGTTCCAATTGATCCTTGCGTGGCACATATTTGCCTGACGACTGCCACATGTCGCGATAAACCAGACTGAATTTTACTTCTTTCTTCATAGCAAAACTGACAATTTGCAAAGATAGCAAACCATCTCCTTATTGTAAATAAAAACTTTTCAACAATTATCGCTTATCAGCGTGTTTGCGGGTCCTTCTCCGATCCTTAGCCCACAAGCCGTACACCTCGCTCACGTTGCCTGCGGTGGTGAAGGCCTTGATTTCGTTCTTGTCGAGGTAAGCCATCAACGAGGAGAATTCGTCGTTGGTAAGCAAGGCCTCCAGCTCGATCGACTTTTCGTTGGTATAGCCGCCGATGACCTCATAGAGGGTGCAGCCACGGTCCAGGTCGTCGATGATGTAACGGCGGATACGGTCATAGTCCTTGGAGACGATGCAAACACGTTTGCGTCGGTTGAGGTTGGCGGTGAACATATTGACCACCATGCCGTTGATCCAAGTGGCGATGAGGCCGATGATGACCATCTGGAAGGGGTTGATGGCGAAAGCCGTGAGGCAGATGATGGCACCCGCGACGCTCACCGACTTGCCCATGTCGAAATGCAGGTATTTGTTGACAATCTTGGCAAGAATGTCAAGTCCGCCTGTAGAAGCATTGATGGAAAACATCAGTGTTTGCGCTGCACTGAGGATGACCACACAGCAAAGCAAGTCGAACCAGGGGTTGCCCATCACCGAATAGGCTGCGCTGGGATCGACGCCCATGTTGATCAGGTAACTGTTCGGGGTAGCCAAGTTTTCCCAAGGATACACCCACTCGCACACCTTGGTCAAGGGACCGAGGATCAAGGCGCAATAGACCGTTTTCAGGCCGAATTCCTTGCCGATGAGGAGGTAAGCCAAGATCAGCAGGATGGCGTTGATGACGGTAATCATCATGGATAGGCTGATGTTGATGCCCATGCTCTGGAAGATGTTGGTCAACACGATGGAAAGACCAGAGATGGAGCCTACGATCAATTTGCTGGGGACCAGGAAGTAATAGACACAGATGGCGGTCATCACCATACCCAAGGTCATGATAATCAGCTCAATCCAAAACTTCTTGCTGATCAAAGCCTGGCCAATTTCTCTCAAGATACCATTTACTTTATTCATAAATGATTGATTTATAGATTTTTATTTAATGTAATAATGCTCGTTTTTGCGGCGGCAAAGGTCGGAATCTTTTTTGAGATAAAAAAGGGAAATCGGTAAATAGTTTTTCAACAAAAGATCCTTACCTTTGCAGAAAAAAGAAGCAAAGCCATGGATACCTATCTTTTCAGAAAACAGATCCATCGTTTGCCCGGGAAAGTGATTCATCACATTCCTCTTCCCCAACCCCAGGTAGTGGAAGGCCATGGCTCCCGCAAGCAAATCGGCGAGATCTGCCGTGAATGCGGTTACAAGCAAGTGCTTTTGGTAACCGACCAAACCCTCAGCGGACTTGGCTACGAGCGGGCCATCTGCCAGGCCTTGGATGAAGCCGGTGTGGGTTATACCGTTTTCAACGAGATCAACTCCGAGCCCACCATCGCCCTCATCGAAGCCGGAAGGAATGCTGCCTTGGGACAACAGGCCGAATGCCTGATTGCTTTGGGAGGCGGATCGGTGATGGACACTTGCAAGATGATCGCTGCCGGTGTCAAGATGCCACATAGAAGCATTAAGTCGCTGATGCTAAAATTTTTGCCTGTTCATGGCAAGACCTTGCCCATCATCGCCGTGCCCTCCACGGCGGGTACGGGAGCCGAGATCACCGTGGGCGCCGTGGTGACCAACAGCCATGGAACGAAGAGTTCCACCGTGTTGATCGGCCTCGAAGTGCCCCATGTGATTCTCGACAGCGAGCTCACCGTCCACGCACCACAAAAGGTGACGGCCGCCTGCGGCATGGATGCGCTGAGCCATTGTGTTGAGGGGGCTATCAGCGATGTGGACATCGAGGAATCGGACATGAGGATGTCCGAGGAAGGCGTGCGGTTGATCCTCCAGCACCTCCCCATCGTGATGAAGGACCCAGAGAACATCGATGCCCGACTGGCTTTATGCCGCGCGGCCATGTATGGAGGCAATGCCATCAACACCCAATTGGCAGGCTATGTCCATGCCTTTGCCCACAGCATCGGCGCCAAATACCATCTCCCCCATGGCCAAGCCATCTCCTTGATGCTCCTCCCCGTGCTGGAATACCAGAAGAGCGCCTGCTTCGAGAAATACGCCATGCTGGCTCGCTATTGTAAACTCGCCGACGAAAAGGCCAGCGACGAGGAAGCCTCGGAGCAATTCCTAAGCGCCCTTCGGCAGCTGGAGAAACAGTGCAATATGGATCAGATTGTCTCTCCCGTCAGAGCCGACGACCACGAAGAACTGATCCGCATGATTGCCAAGGATTCCATCAATTATTCCGCACCGTTTACCTTCAGCAACGAGGATATCGAGCAGGTGTTGAAGGGCGTCACGACAGCATAAAACAAAATCATCATGTTTACAGAAAACGACATCCAAAATATCGTAACGGAGCAACGGAAGTTCTTCCGCACCGGTGCCACCCTCCCCGTGAAATGGAGGATACAACAGCTGAAAAAACTGAAAAAAGCCGTTCTTGAACACGCAAATGACTTTGAGACCGCTTTGGCCGAGGACTTGGGCAGAAGTCAAGTCGAGGCTTATCTGTGCGACATCGGTCCCATCGTCGTTGAAGTCAACGAGATGATCCGAGGGTTGCGCCGTTGGGCACGGCCTGAACGGCATTTCAGCGGCTTCATGTGTTTCCCAAGCATGGTCACCAAGGTGTATAAAATGCCCTACGGCGTGTCGCTCGTGATCAGCCCATTCAACTTCCCCATCCTGCTCACCCTCGGCGTGGTGGCAGCTGCCATGGCAGGAGGCAACACGGTGGTAGTGAAATCCAGTTCCAAATCAGCTGCCAGCACCAGGATGCTGAAGGCGTTCATTGCCGAAGTGTTTCCACCCGAATACGTCACCTTGATTGATGGCGGGCACGACATTGCCGATTTGTGCTTGGCACAACGTTTCGACAAGATCTTCTACACTGGCTCGCCCTCGGTGGGCAAGCACGTATTGGCAGAAGCCGCCAAAAACCTCACCCCCGTGGCTTTGGAGCTCGGTGGGGAGACAGGCAACTGGTGCGTGGTGCGCAAGGATGCCGACCTGAAGGACGCAGCCCGTAAGATAGCCTTCTTCAAACTCTGCAATGCGGGACAGATCTGCATCAACATCAACCAGATTGCCGTGGCGGAAGAGGTGGCAGCACCCTTCTTGGAAGAACTGAAAAAGGCTTTTGTAGCCCAAATCGGAGCACACGCCGAAACCAACCCCGAATATCCCAAACTTATCACTGAGGGCGCTTACGACAAATGCGCCAGACTCGCTGACGAATATCGTTCAAGGATAGTGTTTGGCGGTGTGGGCAACAAAGAGACACGTCGCTATGCTCCCACCATGATCTATCCCGTGGATATCCATGAGCACATCGTGCAGCACGAGTTGTTCTGTCCCCTACTACCCATCGTTCCTTTCAAGGACGCGGAAGTAGATGCGTTAATGGAGACCATTGCCGACCGCGAGCATCCCTTGGCCATGTACCTGTTCACCAAGGACATGAAATGGGCCAACCGCGTCATGCGCACCCAACAGTATGGCGGTGGCTGCATCAACGAGGTATGCATCCACATGATGGTAAAGGGTGTGCCGTTTAATGGCACAGGCCATTCCGGCATGGGCGCCTATCATGGGGTTTGGGGGTTCAGGGAGTTCACCCATCCCCAAACCGTGCTCAAAGGCAAGACCCGCTGCAACTTGCCATTACGGGAGCATCCCTACGGGGGAAAGGCTGGAGAAAAGAAGATGAAGCTATTAAAGCTCTTTGAACGTTAACCCGCTTTATGGATTTTTTTTGATTATTTCAAAAGAAATCAAGAGAGTTTTTCTATATTCGGGATCTGTTCCAGCAAATCTTCAACGATAAATTCCCAGTATTTTCCCTTTAGACACCGCACCTCGGTGAAGTCATTTAATTGTGGAAGTCTCTTGAAGCCATCTATGATTTTAGATAAATTCAATGACCATGGGTAACGTTTTAAAGCAAACAACACTATTTGTTCAATGGAATAGGATTCAAGAAGATCGTGAATATCCCAAAAATCCTTTTTCCGTTGCTTATCTTGGGTTATCGCATTCATTTTCATGGCAGCGATATCTTTTTCAGAAAGCATCTTGATCCCTTCTATTTCTACTAGTGGAAACACTGGATCATCGTCGTAACAGATGTCAAGTTTGACGCAATTATCGGAATTGTCCCCCACAAACAACGAATAAACCATCATTGTCTCATCAAGCCTTTCAAGGTTCTCAACGTATGGAAATATTTCCACGAGAGCCTTCTTGATTTCTTTAGTATCCATTTCGCCATAAAGCGTGTTTGTAAACATGTCAATGTCTATGGATACCCGATGGCCTCTCTGTAAAGCGAGCGCCGTCCCTCCAACAAGATAAAAATCACCAAATACTTTGTTTGTTGATATTTTGCGCAGACAATCCATCAACATTGGTGAAACAACATTAGTTCTTAATGTCATCATTAAGGTACTTTGTGAGATTTTGGGTTCTGATTTCCTCATTCCAATGGTCTTGAAGGGCTGCCAATGTTCCTCTTATCCTTTCCCGTCCGTAATAACGGATGGTTTCCCTAATTTCTTTTGCGTTTCCATATTCAAAAACCCTACGAATAACCCATGCTGCATTACGCTGCCATTCTATGGTGTCAAAAGTGGTATCCCAAAACAAGGCTTTCCTGTATTTTGACAAATCAGGATGTGCTGATTGAGCAATACGATTAATAGCAGTATAGATCTCATGATTTGACTGGACTTGATAAAAAAAGCATTGTATTTCAATACCCAAAGCCCGTTCAAGTAATAACGATTGTTCCGGAGATATTTTCCTCCTCCCAGTGATAAAATCGTTGATTCTCTGGTAAATAATATTTGACCTTTCGGCCAATTCCCGTTGAGACAAATGCTTCTTTATCCGAATCCTGTCTATCACTGCGCCGCAGGGAATATGATTGTATTTTAAATATTGTTCATACATGGTATATCCTATTGATGCTGCAAAGATATGAAAAATAACCAATATTGGTTACTTCTAGTTTCTTTTTTTATTATCAATCAACAATTATCCTTAATTTTGCATCAAAAACTAAATGACCCTTCTCGACTGGCTACCGATCACGAAGAAAGAAACCGACCTGCGCGGGTGGGATGAGTTGGATATTGTGTTCGTCACAGGCGACGCCTATGTGGATCATCCGGCTTTCGGAGCGGCGGTCATCGGTAGGATGCTGGAACATGAAGGGTTCAGGGTTGCACTCATCCCTCAGCCCAACTGGAGGGACGACCTCCGCGACTTCAAGAAGTTCGGAAAACCCAGGCTGTATTTCGGCGTGTCGGCAGGCTGCATGGACTCGATGGTGAACCATTACACCGCCAACAAACGACTGAGAAGCAATGATGCCTACACTCCTGGCGGCGAAGCGGGATTCCGTCCCGACCGGGCCAGCGTGGTCTATAGCAACATCTTGAAAAAGCTTTATCCCGACGTACCTATTGTCATCGGCGGCATTGAGGCTTCTTTGAGAAGAGTGACCCATTACGACTATTGGGATGACTGCCTGAAACCCAGCATCTTGGTTGATTCCAAAGCCGATATCGGTGTCTATGGCATGGGGGAATACACCATGGTGGAGATCGCCAAAGCCCTCCAGCAAGGCCGTAAAGTCAATGAACTGACAGACATCCAACAGACCTTCTTTCTTCAAGACAAAAGCCAGCCGCTACCTGCATTTGAAGGTGAAACCATCGAGCTGGTATCGCATGAGATCTGCTTGAAAGACAAGAGGCGCTATGCCTCCAACTTCAAGCATATCGAAGAGGAGTCGAACAAGAAACATGCCGCAAGATTGATTCAAAATATTGGCAATCAAAGAGTTATTATCAATCCACCTTTACCGACTTTCACGACGAAACAGATCGATGCCTCCTTTGATTTGCCTTATACGAGACTGCCCCATCCGAAATATGCCAAACGCGGCCCCATCCCAGCCTACGAGATGATCAAGCACAGCATCAACCTGCACCGGGGGTGTTTCGGAGGCTGTGCCTTCTGCACCATCTCGGCCCATCAGGGCAAGTTCGTTGCCTCCCGAAGCAAGGAATCCATCATGAAAGAAGTGGAAAAGGTGACCCAGATGGAAGATTTCAAGGGCTACATCAGCGACCTCGGCGGTCCCTCGGCCAACATGTACCGCATGAAAGGCAAGGATGAGAAACTGTGCGAAAAATGTGTCCGGCCCACCTGCCTACAACCCTCCGTCTGCAAGAACCTCAACACCGACCACCACCCGCTGATCGAGATCTACCAAGAGGTTGACCAGCATCCCAAGGTCAAGAAAGCCACGGTGGGCTCCGGCATCCGCTACGATTTGTTCCTGCACGACTGCACTCCCGAGGAAAACCAAGCGATGGGGTATGATGAATACTTCGAGCAACTGGTGAAGAGGCATGTCAGCGGACGTTTGAAAGTCGCTCCCGAACATACCAGTGATGCCGTGCTCAAGCTGATGCGCAAGCCAAAGTTCGACCTATTTGTCAAGTTGAAAAAGAAGTTTGACCTCCTGAACGAGAAAGAACATCTCAACCAGCAGCTGATCCCCTATTTCATCTCATCGCATCCGGATTGTTATTTGGAAGACATGGCCGAGCTCGCCGTAAAGACCAAGGCACTGGGTTATCATCTGGAACAGGTACAGGACTTCACCCCCACGCCGATGACGTTGGCCACGGAGATCTATTATTCCGGCTACAACCCTTACACCTTGGAACCCGTTTTCGTGGCCAAGACCAAGGAGGAGAAACTCGCCCAGCAACGCTTTTTCTTTTGGTACAAGCCCGAGAACCGCGAATGGGTGAAGTCGATGCTGAAGAAATTGGGCCGACCCGAATGGATCAGGAAGTTGTTTTAAATGCGGAATTCGGAATTCGGAATTATTTTCTTACTTTTGCAGCAAATTTCAAAATAATCAATTTCCATCATGAAAAAAGCATTCATTGGAGCCATGGTGCTCGTCGCAGCCTTGGTGATGACCGGTTGCGCAAACAAGAATCAGAAAAAAGAAAACACTGAAAACCAGAAAACTGAAGAAGTGAAAAAGAATCGTATGCTCATCATCGTGGACCCGCAGATCGACTTTACCACGGGCAGCTTGGCCACCGCCAAAGGTCCCGAGGCCATGACCCGCTTGGCCAAAGCCATTGACAACGGTGCTTTGGATAACTACACTTGGGTCATCGTCACCCAGGACGCCCACCCCAAGAACCACTGCTCCTTCGTGGAAAACGGTGGCGTGTTTCCTCCCCACTGTGTTCAGGGTACCGAGGGCATGAATGTATTTCCTGATCTTAAGTTTGTCTTGGACGCTCATCAGAACAATGTGCAGGGTGGCATTCACTACATGACCAAGGGTGACTTGGCCGACAAAGAAGAGTTCAGCATCTTCCAGAATGCCCATAGCGGTGAGAAGCTGACCAAGACCATTGAATGGGAAAAGTTCGACGGCATCGACATCTGCGGCATCGCCACCGATTACTGCGTGTATGAGACTGCCAAGGACCTCATGGCCATCTACCCTGCCAAACAGATTCGCATCGTCACCAACTGTCTCGCCGCTGTCGATGACAACGACACCAAGTTGGCTGACTTGATGAAGGCGAACGGAATTGAAGGAATCAACTTCTAAAGAATTCGGAACTCGGAATGCGGAATGCGGAATTTCAAAGCATTTTGTGAGCGGAAGAAGGTCGATATGACCTGGAAAGCCTACTTCGTGGACGCGTTGGGGGCGATGGCCTTGGGTTTGTTTGCCTCGCTGCTGATTGGCACCATTTTCCAGACCTTGGGCGACAAGACCGGGTTGGACGTGTTCGTCACCATCGCGAAATACGCCAAAGCCGCTACGGGAGCCGCCATCGCGGTGGCCATCGCCTACAAACTCCGTTGTGAGGGATTGGTGCTGTTCAGCGCCATCGCCGTAGGCATCGCCGGCAACGAGTTGGGTGGTCCCATGGGTGCCTACGTAGCCGTTTTAGTGGCCATCGAGCTGGGCAAGATGGTCTATAAGGAGACCCAAGTCGATATCCTGGTGACCCCTGCCGTGGTCATCATCAGCGGCGTGCTGGTGGCCTTCGCCATCGGTCCCGCCATCGGCAGGGTGATGACCGCCTTGGGTGCCTTCATCGAGCACGCCACACAAATGCAGCCGCTCCTGATGGGCATCGTCGTCTCCGTCGTCATCGGTGCTGTACTCACCTTACCCATCAGCTCCGCAGCAATATGCCTTGCCATTGGCTTGGGCGGCATCGCTGGAGGCGCCGCGACCGCAGGATGCTGCGCACAAATGATTGGCTTCGCCGTCTTGAGTTTCAGGGAAAACCGCTGGGGCGGGCTCCTCGCTCAGGGTTTAGGCACCTCCATGCTACAGATGGGCAACATCGTAAAGAACCCGCGCATCTGGATTCCACCCACCTTGGCCGCCGCCATCACAGGACCCCTTGCCACCTGTGTGTTTCATTTGGAGAACATCCCCATCGGCTCCGGTATGGGTACCTGTGGCCTCGTTGGACCCATCGGCATCTATACTGCCATGCCTGAAGGCGGTGCCAACATGTGGATCGGCATGTTGCTCGTCTGCTTTGTACTCCCTGCATTGCTTTCGTGGCTCTTCGGAACGGTGCTGCGCAAGATCGGCTGGATCAAGGACGGCGACCTGAAAATCGAATGCTGATGGCCAAGCAACCTGCCCAACCTTTATCAGCCGACCAAGTGCTTGATAAGATGGCCAAATATTGCGCCTATCAAGAACGTTGTGTCAAAGACGTGACCGAGAAACTGAAATCGTTTGAACTCACGGAGAAAGACCGTGAAGCGATTCTCAACTATCTAATTGAAAACAGATTCGTTAACAACGAGCGATTTGCTCACGCTTTCGTCCGCGGCAAGATCAACCAAAGCGGTTGGGGCGTCAACAAGATTCGTTTCCATCTGACTCAGAAGGGTTTAGACAAAGACATCATCGAAGAGGCGCTGCGAGGCTATGACGAGGGTGCCTACCGCCAACGGCTGCTGGATATCCTAAAGGCAAAAGCCAAAAGTGTCAAAGCCGAAAACGATTTCGAAAAAAAACGCAAGCTGGCTGCCTTTGCCATGCAGAAGGGCTTTGAGGCCAATTTGGTGTGGGAGATCCTCAAAGAAGATTTTGAAGAATAGAATGGTTTTCGTATCTTTGCACACCCATTTTGAATCATGAAGATCCGCAAACAGCTCATTACGCAAGCCCCCGAGTGCCTTACCGACCCTTTCAGTCAGGCACAGAACGTCATTATCTCCGTGCTGTTCGCCTTGGTGTTTCTGACGGCCTACACGCCCTATTCCGACACTTCATGGTTCCAGTTAGGCACCAATAGCCGTTTCCTCGGAACGGTGGCCTTTGTAGGCATCAGCACCTTTTTCTTGGCCTGCAGTCGCACGCTGATGACCTTCTGTGTCAGGAAACTAAGGCACTTCGCCATGTGGGCCTACCTGCTATGGCTTTTCCTTGAGATCGTGGTGATCGCCTTGTTCCACACCTATCTCTCCTTCTTTTTAGT
Source organism: Bacteroidales bacterium (assembly GCA_017965765.1). GTDB lineage: Bacteria > Bacteroidota > Bacteroidia > Bacteroidales > F082 > Limimorpha. The sequence continues at coordinate 8,952 of JAGCPJ010000012.1, read as the reverse complement.
CAAAGCCACTTCCTATTCCTTGGGATACATCTTTGGGAAGAGCCTATTGATCACCTTTGTCGCCTTGGCTGTACCTTACACTATCGTCGATCTGATGATTCTGCTCAAGGAGTCGCGCCGCAAGCTCACCCTTACCAAGAGCGATACGGTGGAATCCGACAACGAGGTGTTGCCTGAGCACACCGAGATCATCAACTTGATGGACAACAACGGCAACCTGAAGCTCTCCGTAAAGCTCGACAATCTTTATTATATCAAGGCAGAAGACAACTACATCAACGTGTTTTATCAACGTAGCGGCTCCCTTGCCAGCTATATGCTGCGTTGCAAGATGAAGACGATTGAGGATAGTTGTTCGAACATCAACTCACTCATGCGCTGCCATCGGTCCTATATCGTCAACATCAAGAAAGTCAGCGTGTTACACAATGAGTCCGATGGTTTCATCCTCGACTTTGAACGGGAAGGTCTGGATTCCATCCCGGTATCGAAGACCTATACGCAAAAGGTATTGGAGGCATTCAATAAGAAGTAAGAAGTCAGAAGCAAGAAGTCCGAATGAAGTGTTTGAATTGCGGCAACGAGTTTGAAGGAAAGTTTTGTCCCGAATGCGGACAGAAGGCCGACACAGGTCGGTTCACCATGCGGTTCATCTTTGAGAACCTGGCTGCGGCAATCATCAGCCGTGACGGCAGCATCTGGTTTTCCCTCAAAAGCCTGTTTTCCCGACCTGGATCAATGATTGTCGATATCCTCAACGGAAAACGAAAGCGTTATTTCTCCCCTTTCCCAATGTTGTTCCTTGCCTTGACGCTGTACATCCTCATCACCTCGGTCACCACCGGATTCATGGTCCAAGAGGCGTTCAAAGATAGCGAGGTGGCTTTTACACAGGAAGTCGGACAAGATGATTCCCAAGCCATTGAGGTTTTTCACACCATCAAGCAAATCGTTTCTTTTTTCATCAACCACTATACCTTATGCTTCTTGTTAACGCTGCCGTTGCTCGTGGTGGCGGCTCGAGCCTGTTATGGCCGGGAAAACCGCAAACGCTATTATTGGGCGGAATACATCATCACCATCGTGTATGCCATGGTCATCGTGGTGCTGTTTCGATGCTTGACGAAGTTCACCTTCCTGTTTGACCACGACATGGCGTTGTCGTTGGGCTTTGTATTGTCACCGCTGGTCATCGTCGTGGCCTTCACCGCCTGTTTCAGGAAGATGTTGGGCTACAGCATCGTAAAGACCGCCTGGCGAAGCATCTTGACCGTCCTGTTGTATTGCTTGATGCTCTTCGTCATTGCGTTCATCGGCGCCATCGTTTTTGCACTTGTGGTGTTGAATAATAAGGGGGAGTTCAATATTGTGATTGGATAAAAAAAGCACCCCTTCCGGGGTGCCTTTCAAAAAAATCTGCTCGTATTATAATCTTTAGCAATTCATGCCGCCACAGCAGTGGATGACCTGACCCGTGACATACGAAGAAAGGTCGGAGGCAAGGAAGAGTGCCACGTTGGCGACGTCTTCGGGGGTGCCACCGCGACGCAGCGGGATCTGGTTTTCCCAAGCCTTGCGGACATCTTCCGGAAGGGCGTTGGTCATGGCCGTGATGATGAATCCCGGAGCGATGGCATTGTGACGGATGTTACGAACGCCCATCTCCTTGGCCGCACTCTTGGTGAAGCCGATGATGCCAGCCTTCGAAGCGGAATAGTTGCACTGGTTGGCATTGCCCGAAACACCGACAACTGAACTCATGTTGATGACGCTTCCGCCGTTCTGCTTCCACATGATAGGCTGCACAGCCTTGGTGAAGTTGAACACCGACTTGAGGTTGACGTTGATGACAGCGTCCCACTGTTCCTCGGTCATGCGCTTGAGGGCAGTATCCTTGGTGATGCCAGCATTGTTGACCAATACGTCGATACGACCGAAGTCCTTGACAATCTCGTCAACCACTTGATGCGTCTCTTCGAAGTTGGCAGCGTTGGAAGCGTAAGCTTTGGCTTGGATGCCCATGGCTTGAAGTTCCTTCTCGGTCTCGAGAACAAAATCGTTCAAAGCGATATCCGTGAAGGCAATGTTGCAGCCCTCTTGGGCGAAACGGATGGCGATGGCCTTGCCGATGCCACGACCGGCACCCGTAATCAAAGCCACTTTATTTTCTAATAATTTCATAATTTAAAGATTTAAGATTTGAAGATTCAAAGATACAAAATTCTATCTTCTTACTTCTTCCCATATTCCTCAATCAATTTGTAGATGTCGGCGACCGTTTCAATCTTCTCGGTGTCGGCGTCTTCAAACTTCAGGTTAAGTTCGCGTTCCAGCTCCATAGAGAGTTCAACGACGTCTAATGAGTCGGCGCCAAGGTCGTTGGAAAGGCTCTTTTCAGGAGTGATTTCGCTCTCATCAAGGCCCAACTTGGAGGAGATGATGCTTCTGACTTTGTCTTGTAATGTTGCCATACAAACTATGATTTAAAGATTTAAAGATTTAAGATTGTTTTTCGCGGGTGTCGGGAAGGAGGGCGAAGGAGAGTTCACCTCGGACACACATTTTACCACCCACGCTCAGTTTGGCGGAGCAGATGTAGATGTTGGCACGATGTACGTCAAGGGTGGCTTCCACTTCGACGGTGTCGCCAGGCCGGACACTGTTCTTGAAACGGACTTTGTCGATACCCGTGTAGAAGGTCAGCTTGCCGATGAGGTCGTCCTTCATCAGCAAGGCGCAGGACTGGGCCATGATCTCGCAGAGGATGACACCCGGAACGACGGGTTCACCAGGGAAATGGCCTTTCAGGAAAAACTCCTCGCCCGTCACGTGGTACTTGGAGTGTGCCACATGGTTCTCGTCGAGGGTCATCTCATCGACCAGGAGCATAGGCTCGCGGTGCGGGAGGTACTGTTTGATTTCTTCTCTATTCATTAACGGCGAATTTTACGAATTTATATAACGGCGAATTTTACGAATTAAACGAATTTTAAACTTTTCTTATTGCTACGCAGGCGTTGTGACCGCCGAAACCAAGGGAGTTGGAGATGGCGATATCCAGATCCACTTTGACCGCTTGATTGGGTGTGTAGTCGAGGTCACATTCCGGGTCGGGTTCGTCGAGGCCGATGGTTGGCGGGATGATACCCGTATTGAGGGCCATGACGGCAGCCACCAGCTCGATGCCGCCGGCGGCGCCGAGGGCGTGCCCCATCTCAGACTTGGTAGAGCTGATATGGGCACGGCGAGCTTCTTCCTCACCCATGGCGATCTTGATGGCTTTGGTCTCGCCGCTGTCGTTCATCGGTGTGCCGGTGCCGTGTGCATTGATATACAGGGACTCACCTGGTTGGTAGCCCGCCTCGTCGAGGGCTTGCTTGATGGCCAGGCTCTGGGTGGTGCCATCCGGGCGCGGGGCCGTGCTGTGGTAGGCATCGCAGCTGTTGCCATAGCCGCAGACCTCGGCATAGATCTTTGCACCACGTTGTTTGGCGTGTTCGTATTCTTCCAGCAGCATGATGCCTGCACCTTCAGCGATGACGAATCCCGCTCGGTTTTTATGGAATGGCAGGGATGCTCTCAAGGGATCTTCAGCTTTGGTCAAGGCTTTGCAGTTGGCAAAACCGGCGATGCTGATGGGGTTGATGCCTGCCTCGCAGCCACCGGTGATGATGGCGTCTGCATAGCCATGTTTGATGGCACGATACGCCTCACCGATGGAGTGCGTACCCGTGGCACAGGCTGTCACGATAGGCACGCAAGGGCCTTGGGCGTTGTAGCGGATGGCCACGCTACCCGAAGCCATGTTGCCGATCATGGTGGGGATCATCAACGGGGAGACCCAACGTGGGCCTTCGGCATTCATCTTCGTGATTTCGCGCAAGATCGTGTCGAAGCCACCGATACCTGAGCCGATATAGACACCCAAGCGACTGGGATCCAGATGCATATCCTCATTACCCTGCATCGCTTGCGCGGCGGCAGCCATGGCATAGATGGCAAAGCGGTCGTTACGTTTGACGAAACCTTTATCCACACCCGCCGCGATTGGGTCGAAGTTTTTCAACTCAGCAGCGATCTTCACAGGAAGATTGGTAGTGTCGAAAGTGGCGATAGGGGCGATACCACAGACGCCGTTAATCAAATTATTCCATGTGGTTTCGAGGTCGTTGCCCACCGGTGAAACAACCCCCATACCAGTTATTACTACTCTTCTATTATCCATAGCATTCTTTTATCATTCCCATTCCCAAACACAGGCACCTGAGACGAATCCGGCGCCGAAAGCGCTCATGACGATCTTATCTCCTTTTTTGATTCTGTTCTCTTTAATCATTTCATCCAACAAGATCGGGATGCTAGCCGAAGAGGTGTTTCCATACTTTTCGATATTGGTGGGGAACTTCTCTGCCGGCTGACCGAGGATGGAACGGATACCGTCGATGATACGTTTATTGGCTTGATGCAGCAGATAGAAATCAACTTCAGAAGGATCCATTTTCTCGTCTTCAAGCACTTTGACAATATCTTTGGCCGACTCGGAAACGGCGGTACGGAACAAGTCCTTACCTTTCATCATCAGGGGTTGACCCACCACGGGTTTCTGTTCAAAAGGCGTTTGTTCCATGTGGCGTTCATAATACAGCACATCGCGGTCGGAGATCATGGTGAGGTGCACATTTTTAAAAGCGTTGCCCGGACCGAGCACCACGGCGCCGGCACCGTCGCCAAAGAGGATGCTGGTGTCGCGTTCTTTCCAGTTGCAATATTTGGTAGGTTCCTCGGCACACACGATCAGGATATGTTTTGCCCTACCAGCCTTCATCATGTCATCGGCCAGCATCAAGGCGTTGACGAAGCCGGCACAAGCCACGTTGATGTCGAGGCCGGGGCAGGTGACGCCGATCCGTTTTTGGATGATGCAACTTAAACCAGGGGTAATATGTTCGTTGGCCACATTGGAGACCAAAAGAAAATCGATCTGGTCGGGAGTCAATCCAGAGGCGTTGATCGCCTTTGTGGCAGCTTCGACGGCCAGGTCGTAAAGGGTTTCATGTGATAAAAGGTGACGGGTTTTGATACCAGTACGGGTGGAGATCCAAGCATCGCTGGTATCCAAAAAGCTAGCTAAATCGTCGTTACTGACGGTAAGTGATGGCAGTGCGCTACCAGTTCCAATAATTTTCATGTCGTTGCAAATAAAAAATTCGCTGCAAAAGTAGATTGGTTCGCGCACTCAAAGATAAAAAGGTGGTTGTTGTGGCGAAAATGTGGCGAAAACAGGCATTTTGGGACGAAATACCCCATTTTTAGGGACGAAAAACGGGGTGTTGGTGAAAAAACTTTGGATTTTAGGGACGAATTTGTGGGAAATCCGAACAAAATAGGGTGACTAAAAAGTAGGGTCGAACATGTCATTGCGAGGAGGAACGACGCGGCAATCCAAAGGCTCACCGACCGGAAGGGAGGTAATCCAGAAGAACGAGGTGATTTGTTCTATGCTGATATGGATTGCCACGTCGCTCCGCTAAGCTCCGCTCCTCGCAATGACATCTATCGGCCCCTTTTTTGTCACCCTCAATGAAAACTAACGAAATCGCCGGAGGGATTCCTGAGAATTTATGATCAGAAATAGCGAACTATTGCTTCACGATCTTGTCGGTGTAGTTTTGTCCGCCTTCGAGGGTGACACGAATGGAATAAACCCCTAATGGAAGTTCAGCCGTTCGTATGGATTCCAAGATATTAAAAATACCGATTACCTTCCTCCCATGCCTTGAGGAGCACCCTGCGAGTCATCGGCGCCTTGACGGGCCATCTGCTCAAGTTCCATCTTACCGAAACGGAAGGTCACACCGACTGAAACGCTACGGCTGTTGTACTTTGAACTGGAAGTGGATTGCACGTAGGGGCTGTGGTTGGTCTCACCCCATCTGTTGGAGTTGAAGATGTCGTTGGCGTTGACAAAAACCGACATCTTACGGTCGAAGAAATCAGCCTTGAGGCCGGCGTTGACACCGAAACGGGAACCCCACTCGTAAAAGAGAGAAGGCGTAGGCGAGCTGTAGTAACTCGAAGCCGTCACCTCCAGCCTGTTCCACAACTTCGTCCAGAGATTCAAGCTGAAAGCATAGGCCCAGTCATTGAACTTGTACTCCTGTCCGCCAAACACCGTTTCAATATACGAATTGAAGAAGTTGGCATAGAAACGCAAGTTGAAGAAGCCGTTGGGGCGGTACATCATGTTATAGGAAAGCCCCAACCGATGGCTCTTACCTACGTTGACAGGGTAGCTGTAAGGTACCACACGGCCATAGAGCCAATGATACTTTGACAGATGTATCTCACTGACTTCATTTGACTTACCATTATAATAAGCCGAAAGTCCCACAGAACCGAAATTCATAAAATATTTCGTCCATCCAGCCTCAAAGGAGTTGGTATAAACACGATCCAAGTCAGGGTTACCCGTACTGAACTCATCCTCGTCGTACAAGGGGAAACTGCTCAACGACTGTGCGTCAGGTGCAGCGATACGGCGTGTATAGCTCAAATTGAAGTTATGCATCGATTCCGTCCGATAGGACAAATGCAGTGAAGGTCTGAGACTAAAGAACGGCTTCGAAAAGTTGTACTGGGTAGAGTCCACATAGACACCACTTACCAATTCATGGCAGAAACGGATGCCCGGCTTCACGGTGAAGTTGCCAAACTTATGTTGCACAGTGATGAAAGCCTCATTGGTCAGGGTAGTGAAAGTGGCGTCATAGCTGCGATAAACATCTCTGACCCAGCTGTCTTCACCCACTAAGGTGTCGTTGACGCTAAACACCTTTTCAGGGCTATAACCCGTGTTCCAACCCACGGAGATTTCGCCATTCTCCGAATAGGGACGGTTGTAAACCACCTCCACTTCGCCACCAATACTGCGACGCGCCTGGGAGGATTGGATCGCTCTGCGGTATTCTACAGGCAGGACAAAGCGGCGATCGACCAGACCGCTACCTTGGTACCCCCAACCCATGGCATTGGCACTCACGGAAAGGTTATGCCCATTGTTGTCAAACTTATGCTGGTAATAGACACCACCATTAACAAAGTAACTATTGTTGTTGGAGGTAGTATGGGTACCATAATCCACCAACAAAGGAGTCACCCAAGGAGTACCATTGGCATCCAAGAACTCCTCCCTAAAGGCATGCATATTGCTCTCGCTACTGCTCCAGTCGGGCCAACCGCTCACCCAGACATTCAGGCTGTTGGCCGTATCAATTTCATAATCAAGGCTGAAATAGCCACCCGTATTGAAACTGTTGCTTTGATATCTCGAAGAATCAATCTCATGGTTGGCTGGAGTCTGGGGATTTGAGAACAAAGTTTGATCCACCGAGGAGTTGCCCTTCCAGATGGAATAGCCGCCATTAAGATAGGCATTGAAAGTCAGCTTGTCATTGGACCAGACATAAGACATCCACGGGGTAACTGAGGGTCTTGTAGATCCATTTACACCAAAACTAATGAATTCATTCTTCTGCACTTTGGCAGTAGTGACGATGTTGATGATGCCATCGGCCTTGGAGCCATAGCGTGCCGAAGGGTTGGTAATGACCTCCACATGGTCAACGCTATTGGCCGGCATGGTTTGGATGTAGGTCTTGAGGTTCTCGGCATTCATGTGAGAGGGTTTGTCGTTGATCCACACCTCTACGCTCGAAGTGCCGCGCAGCGAGATGTTGCCTTCCACATCCACACTCACGCCGGGAGCGTTCTGCAAGGCATCGGACAGCGTACCCGTTTGGATACTCGGATCTTCCGCCGTATTATACATGGTCTTCTCCCCTTCCACAGCGAACAAAGGCCGTTTCTCTGCGATGACCACCTCATCAAGCTTCAGTGTACCTGCCTTGAGTTTGAGGGTACCCACGTTCATGTCGCCTTTCACCGTCACCGGCATGGAGAATGACTCGTAGCCGATAGCCGAAATCTTCAGAGTCATCTCCCCTTTGGGTACCATTTGAAGCGTAAAAGCGCCCTTGTCGTCGGAAGCCGCGCCACTCACGAAGGCCGAGTCGGCCACCCGGAACAGGCCCACATTCACGAAAGGAACCCCTTGGTTGTTGGATTCATCAACGATTTTACCATTGATGGTGCTTTGGGCAATCACCATAGGTGAAATCACCATCATTACGAGGAAGGAAAGGATCAGTTTTTTCATTGTTTTAGGTATTGACGATAATATAACTAAATTTTTAGTTTTATAGTATTTGGATTTGAAAATAATTTTTGTTTGTAGTGTATTAGTAAACTAGTACGCTGCAAAAGTACAGCTTTTTTGATTGCTGTCAAGAAAAAAGTGTTTTTTTTGTCAAGAATTAGAGAATTAGAGATTTTCAAAGTCCTGTCCTTCTTTGAAACTATTTTCAATTATACTTTTTTTGAATTAGAGAATGAAAAACGCAAGCGTTTTTCTCTCAAATTCCGAGCAATTCTTAAATGTCGAAATGAAAAAATCTCAAATTCTCTAATTCTTGACCTTATAAACTACTGCCTAATCAGCTGTTTGCAGAAGGTTTCCACTTCTTCTTTCGACCAGTTAGGATTGGCATTGATGAAGAAAGCGCTACAAACAGCATTGGCAATGCGCCACTCTTGATAAACTTGACCATCAATAACGACTGCTATATTAACGGGTTGAGGCTGCAACAAGGCATCTTCTGTCATCCGTTTGAACAAAATTGTAGCTTCAGGCATCAACTCGAGAATGATGGCGGTGAAGGTTCCTTCTTTATAGGGTCCAGTTTCCAGTCGTTTGACCAAAGGTTTCCCTCCCAGTACTGCCGAACTGATGGCAGGACCCACTTCTGTAGTCCTTTTCAAGGTATAAAGTGCAAGCTCAGTGGTGTCGGCAGACCATCTATAGACCAAAGAATCATTGTCTTCCACCATGGTCGT